>WFSH01000283.1 GCA_015486145.1 Mesoaciditogaceae bacterium | reverse complement strand
TCCAGAAACCGGAAAAACATCAGTTGAAGGTGTTTACGCCGGTGGGGATATCGTTACCGGGGCGGCAACTGTTATACTTGCCATGGGTGCCGGTAAGAAATCTGCTCAGGCTATAGATGAATACATAAGCTCGAAGAAAAAGAAGTGATTCGTAATTATTGAATGGCAAAGGGTGGGAACTTTTCCCACTCTTTTTTCTTTTTTTCTTTTCTCATCCTTGTCTATAAACATTCAAAATGTGTATATAATACAAAAAGACGAAAATTGATGTGGTATCGAAAAGTGTTAAAAGGAAAGTGCCGTTGGAATACCCTATGAACACGACCTTTACATATTTGAAAGACCCTAAAATGTTTGGTTCTCTTCATTTTTGTATGGGTAAAACATGGCAAATCTTTATTCTGTTCTTGTAAGTTTGAACAAAGTCATTCAAAAACATCTTGTTATCGAGTAAAAGAACAAACACCCTCGAAGTACTGTCAGGACATATGAGATCATTGTTTTTTGTTTCGTAGGGGCAATTCATGAATTGCCCGTACAAACAGAAATAAATGCCGAATATTCTCAACAACGTAGGGGCACGGCATGCCGTGCCCGTACACGTGCTCCAATAAACGTCTGAATCAGTTTTGACAAGGCTTCAAAAAGATTACACTCACCGCTTGTAAAGCGGTACTAAAATGTCAAAGCGTGTTGATATTCAAAAAAACGTTATCCACACAACTCGAAGAGATCTTTATTTTTACACACTTTTGATCGTACAAAAAATGCAGAGAATATAATTTATTCATTTTTTAAACATTTTCTTTTTTGAACCTTCTATATTTTTAAAAGTCCAAAAGATCGGTGAATGAAAAGCCCCAAAATCAGGTGAGAGATTGTGAAAATTTCTGATAAAACCGTAGCTATCGTGATTTTTATAGTTTTTGGAGTGTTGAGTTTGCTGTTTTTGAGTTTTTTCACGAGGATCAAGATAATGAAGGGGAATGAATCGCTCATTCCACCCAACGATCCCGCCCTTGTCGCAATGAAAAAGATGGAGAAAGAATTTGGAAATGCCAGCCAGATAATGATAATAGTAAAAACTAACGGCATTTTTAAGAGAAAGAATTCAGTTCCTCTTTATCATTTGGTACAAAAGTTAAAAGAGATGAAAGGGGTAAAGAGTGTTCAATCTATTTTTGATGCGGCAAATGTGAAATTCAGCTTTTTGGGGTTGAAGTACCAATTTTACTTTAAAAAAGGAATTCCAACTTCGACGGCGACGAAACTGCTCGATTCAAAATTGTACACGGGGAACCTCGTGGATCCTTCTGGAAAAGTTGTTTCCGTGATCGTGTATTTGAAAAATGGTGCGAAAAACATAACTTCAGATATAAAAAAAACTTTGAAAAGAATGCTTCCCTCGGATATGAAATATTATTTAACAGGTGAAGATGTTGTAAATGCGGTTATGGACTCATCTATCTTTATCCTATCTCTTTTTTATCCACCGTTCCTCTTTGGTCTCATGTGGCTTCTTTATTTTTTGAGACTTGGAAACGTTATGGGAGCCGCCATACCTCCTTTGTTGGCTGCACTTGCAGCTATGTGGACCTACGGTATGGCTGGAATGATAGGATTTCCGCTGAACGTTTTGACCTCGATGGTGGGAATGTTTGTGATAGTTGTGAGCTCTTCATATGGATTGCACTTTTTGGATAGATATATGTTCAACAGGGCTCAAATGGAGCACCATGCGGCGGTTGTGAGGACGATAAAAGAGGAAAGCATACCCGTAATCATGTCAGCTCTCACGACTGTGGTGGGATTTATAACTTTTGTTTTTACCGGGATAGAGGCTTTTAGGACGTTTGGAATTCTTGTTTCCACCGGAGTGGGAATAAGCGCGTTGTTCACGATCGTTTTGATACCGGCCATCACAAATTTTTTTGATATTCACAAGAGAACCATACCAACTTTAAAACTTAAGATGAAACTCACCCCAAGGTTCAACAAATTCGCGATCTTTGCAACGATCGCTTTGTTAGTGCTTTCTCCAATATTCATAATGCGTATCAACGTTGATTCAAATGAATTTGGATATTTCAAGTACAATTCGAATGTGAGAAGATCGGCACAAATTGCGAAAAAGTATTTTGGATGGGTTTTACCACTGTACGTTATGGTAGGAAAAAAGCATCCCTTTACGCAAGAAGACTCAAATAAGTTGGAAGATTTCATATCACAAATTGAAAAGATTCCGCATGTATCCGGTGTTAATTCGGTATTAGGTGTGTCTAAAGCGTTTCACATACCTCTGCCCATTTTGCAAACGCTTTCGAAGGATCCACGATACGCTTCGTATTTTTCAGAATGGTTTTACAAGAACACGACGAGGCTTTTTGTTAAAACTCCTTTGACCGACACTAATGGTACGGTGAAAGTGGCGGATGATATAAAGAAAATAGCTAAAAAATTTCCCCAATACGATATCTCCATAACTTCTCCAGCACTTACCTATGCGGCGATGAATTCTTCGATAACGAAAAATCAGATCTCTACCATTATTATGGCATTTTTCTTCATTTTAATCTTGCTGATAATAACGTTTAGAGGGTTTATTCCTCCACTCATAGCTTCCATACCAATAATTTTAACCGTTGTGTTT
>WFSH01000282.1 GCA_015486145.1 Mesoaciditogaceae bacterium | reverse complement strand
CTTGGTGTTGCCAACGCGCTTATGAGTCTTGACAACGTTGCGGGAGGAATATTTGGCGGGATCCTGGCATCAATATCTGGGTATAGCATCTTATTTTGGATAGGTCTTATTCTTTCTCTTGGAGCTTTCTCTCTCGAATTCTTTCATGTTCATTTGAGGAAAGAACAAAAAATTGGGGTCGGGTCTTGAAATATATGGATCAATGAGCGGTGAGAAGTGAGCAGTAAGTAGTAAACTGTGAGAGGTGAGCAGTAAGTAGTAAGTAGTAAACAGTGACGCGTGAGCCGTGGGGAGTCTTCTTCAAAGTTTGTGTAAACTAAAAACCCGAGATAAAATAAAGTGAAAAACCAAAGGAGGAGCAAGAAGATGAAAAACACGGATCTTGTCGATGAAATAAAAGGGGTGAACTTATCTTTGAAAATCTCAGATCTTTTTGAGCATCTTCATTTTAGCCCCAATGGATTTGAAATAACTTTGAACAGTTCACCTGCAAAGTTGGAAGATATTTTGAAAGAAGGAGATAGCGTGGAGGTAAAGATTTGAACGCGGCGGGCGTAGCTTCCATAGCGATATTCTCGATCGCTTATTTTTTCATAGCCACAGAAAAAGTGAACAAGACGATCGTGGCCATTTTGGGCGCCACGACGATGATTTTTTTTGGTCTCTTTCAAGAGAGCGAGAAAGTATGGGCAACTTACATAGATTTCAACACGATCTTTCTCCTCTTGGGTATGATGACGTTTGTGAGCGTTCTGGAAGAAAGTGGCCTTTTTCAATACATAGGGGTTAAAGTTGCCAAACATTCTGGAACGTCTTCAAAGAAGCTCTTCCTCATGTTGACACTTTTTGTTGCCATAATGTCTGGTTTTCTTGACAACGTTACCACGATCTTGGTGGCAATGCCTTTGACATTTGCCATAACAGAGCCGTTAGGAATGGATCCAATCCCTTTCGTTATAGGCGAAATTTTTGCTTCCAATATAGGTGGAACCATGACATTGATAGGAGACCCACCGAACATCATGATAGGGTCGGAAGCCCATTTGGATTTCATCCAGTTTCTCATAAACACGGGGCCTTTGGCCATTTTAATGCTGATTTTATCGGATCTTATACTGCTCTTCTTTTTCAGGAAGGCTTTTTCGAAAAAGATAGACAAAAAAGTCATAGACAGCCTTGATCCGAGATCTTCCATAAGCAGTCCACGGGATTTCAGGCTTTCCATAGTTTTTTTCGTTGCAACGATAACGATGTTTTTACTTCAAAGCGTGACGCACATCGAAAATTCTGCCATAGCTATGACGGCAGGGTTTACCTCGATATTGTTCATGGAAAGAAAAAAAGTAGATTACATATTGAAAAAAGTTGATTGGTCCACTTTGACATTTTTCTTAGGGCTTTTTGTCATGGTAGGTGCCCTCGGCGACACAGGTGTTCTAAATGAATTGGCCAAGATCATGATTTTGCTTTCCCATAACTCTTACAGGCTTATGGAAGCCATCATCATATCTTTTTCAGCCGTTCTGTCATCCATAATAGACAACGTTCCTTTAACCGCTACACTGATACCTGTTATAAAATCCATGCATTCCCTCGATCCAAAGGTGTACGCCAATCTCACGCCTTTGTGGTGGTCTTTGAGCTTAGGCGCGTGTTTAGGTGGAAATGGTACGGTGGTCGGAGCATCCGCAAATGTGGTCGCCCTTGCCCTTTTAAGAGGCTCATATAAAAAGGAAATCAGCTTTTTTAAGTTTTTGAAATATGGCGCTGTGGTGCTCGCCTTAAGCGTTGTGCTTTCCATACTTTACGTGATGGTGAGATATGGATAAAGGTACGTATGTACTGAAGATAAACTTTGAATAGGGGGTCGGGTCTTGAAATATATGGAACAGTGATGAGTGAACAGTAAGTGGTGATGAGTGAAGAGTGAGCAGTAAGTAGTAAACAGTGACGCGTGAACTGTGGGAAAATCAAAAATGCAAAAACCCAAGATGTTTTTTGATTCATCAGGGCCAAAGTTTTTGATCCACTTCAATAGGATTTAAATTTGTTGCTTTGTTTTCTTCTGCAACTTTTGTCGTTCATGTTCAATACATATGAGTAATTGCGATGCTTTCATCATCATTTTCGATGGGTAAAAGAATTGTTGAAATTTAAAGGTTGTCTTCATTTTGATCTTTGGTATTGAAAGTCAAGAGGAAAGAATGAATGAAAAAACAAACTAAGCATTTTTAAACCTTTGAAGATGCTTTATCATTGTAAAAGACGAGATAATAACCGTATGAAGATGCCGAGGGATATGAGCGGCGAAAAGTTGGCGAAACTCCTTTCAAAGTACGGTTACCACATAACGAGGCAAACCGGAAGCTACATGCGCCTTACAACTGAGAGAAATGGTGGTCATCATATCACCATTCCAAAAAATAAGCCGCTTAAAATTGGAACTTTGAGTGTCATATTGAATAACGTCAGCGAGCATTTAAAATTTCAAAGGAAGATATCCTAAAAGATTTAATTTTATGAGCATGATTTATGCCAAATTCCACGTACTCTCTGAATTCCACAGAAGCTCAAAATCTTATCCAGCACTCGGGATCGGTAAAAAATTCTTTTCATTTAAAAGAATCTTTCAACAAGACCTGCCCCTGATTTTCATTTGAATCTTTTAATCACATTTACAAGTTTTTCCCTTTCCTCTTCATCATCCAGAGCCCAATAACTAAGAGACGCCGGCTTTTTTTTGAGATGAAAGGATTGAATTAAATCCTTCATCTCATTCGGAACATTCACTCTCATTCCCCATCTTATGTCGTATCGTATGTAATCTCTTGCAAATCTGTCGATGATTTTCTTTTCCTCTTCATCCATGGCAATGTATTTTTGTATGAATCTTTCTCTTATCCTTTTCGGCATTCTTTCAAGATAGGCCTTCGCTAAATCTTCTCTCGCTTGGATGAATGGATGTGCTTTAATCATTGAATTCACGAATTCCATAGTTTCGTATCTTTTGAACATGAACGCTTTGAATCTTTCCATGTTGTTTAGCAAGTCAAACGCCTCTTTGAGTTTCCCTTTCCTGCTTAAGTAAGATAAGCTCTTTCTTCTATCAAGATAGGCCATGTACGTGGATATCAGCAAAATCGTTCTTTCGCTTTGATTCATCTTCTCAACTTCTTCAATCGCTTTCTCAAATCCATTTTCTATTACCATCTTGGTATATTCATTGCGAATTGCAAATGGTGAATATGCATTCGGCTCTATCTTCAATCCACGCATTAACTTTTTCAAAGTATCTCCACGAATTTCGTTCGTTTTTGTACGAATGATGCATGAAATGCTTTTTTCGGTTACACCGCATTTCTTTGCAACGTACGTTATACTTTTGACGTGTTTTTTGAGATATTGTCCTACTTCTTCGTTATTTTCGTATCTTGAGATTTCAAAATTCGGAGCGATGCGTTTGCAAAATTCTATTCTATTGTGGTAATATTCTTGGCTTCCTCGACCAGAACCGTTTGGAAGATATTCTTTCGCAAGGAGAATCAAGCCTACACTTTCGTACAACCTTTCATCTTTTGCCAGTATTTGACAATCCATAAGCGTATCAAATGAAAAAAAGACGTATTTCACATCTTCAAAATACCATCCAGCCAAATACAACGCTTTCTTCGCAATGCCACACGACCAAAATGGATGAATATTCCTTGTGTACCATGCCATATCGTTGAGTGAATTTGCCATTCCAGAAGGATGTGGAATCGTTTCAGCAATTTTGAAAGCTT
>WFSH01000281.1 GCA_015486145.1 Mesoaciditogaceae bacterium | reverse complement strand
TGAACACCGATGAAAAACCTTTTTTTTGGCAACTCCACAGCTTCCACAAATTCCGACATTGCCGAAACGTTTAAGAGATCTGGTGATTCTGATTCTTTAACCCTAAAAATGTTTCTAAAGGCGTTCAAATTTACCTCGTATCTGTGTCTATGTCTTTCAGATACGTACTCATGGGAGTATATCTTGTACAGATTGCTCCATTTGGAAATCTTTATCTCTTCGGATCCCAAACGCATCGTACCACCAAGTTTCATCACTTTTTTTTGTTCTTCCATCATGTCCACCACCGGAAACGGAGTGTTGGGATTGAACTCGGTGGAATTTGCCTCCCTTAAATTTGCCACATTTCTCGCATATTCTACCGTCATCAGCTGCATCCCAAGACACAAACCCAAAAGTGGCACATCGTGCTCGCGTGCATATTTTATTGAGCGTATCATCCCCTCTATTCCACGTTTACCGAATCCCCCCGGAATTATGATCCCCCGATATCCCTTAAGCGCGTTGTTAAATTCGTCGTCAGAAAGATTTTCTAACACTTCGGAATCGATCAGATCGGGCTTTTTGTACCCACAAAGTGACACGCTTTCTAAAACGGATTTGTAAGCATCATATGTTGATAAGTATTTCCCGATCATGGCGATATGCGCATCCTTTTCCGGCTTTGGATAATTCCAGGAGAAACTGGAAAGGGGGGTCAAATTGAGTTTATTCATGACGAGCTTGTCCATACCAAGCGTGTGGATTTTTTCTGGAATGGAGTAAACATTTTCAGAATCTTCCAGCCCAAAAACGGCACTGCTGGGAACACCGCCGAACAAAGCCACTTTGTTGACCGTGTCTTTTGGAAACTTTTTCTCTCCCCTTAAAACGAGAATATCGGGACTGATTCCGGAACGTCTGAGTATTTGGATTGATTGTTGCGTTGGTTTGGTTTTGAACTCGTTTGTAACTCTCAAATAAGGTATGTAAGTGACGTGCACGAAAACGAAATTATCACGACCGTTTTCCATTGAAAACTCCCTTATCGCTTCTAAGAATATCTCAGATTCTATGTCACCAACTGTTCCACCTATTTCCACCACGGCCAAATCGCCTTTCAACTGAGAAAGTCTGTGTTTGATTTCCGAGGTAACGTGGGGGATCATCTGAACAGTGGCGCCAAGGTACTCACCATTTCTTTCTTTTTGTATCACGTTAGAATAAACTTGGCCAGCTGTGAGATTGTTGAAACGCGTCATGTTTTTGTGAAGGAAACGCTCGTAGTGGCCCAAATCCAGATCGGCTTCGTATCCATCTTCTGTGACAAAAACTTCCCCGTGTTGGTTGGGATTCATGGTTCCTGCATCGACGTTCAAATACGGATCGATTTTCAAAACGTCAACGCTTAAACCCTGTGCCTGCAACGCGGCACCTATGGAAGCAGCGGTGATTCCCTTGCCTATTCCACTCAAAACCCCACCGGTAATCGTGACGTATTTCATCAGCGATCAACTCCCATGATCTCTCCCAAATTGTCGAGCACTTCTTTCAGGTTTCTGAAGGAAAAATCGGGAACGATATCTCTTCGTTCTTGTTTCTCAACGCCGTAAATGTACACCGATCTTGCACCAACCCGCTTGGCTCCCAAGATGTCGGTTTCAAGCGTGTCTCCTATCATGACACTTTCCTCCGGCTCGGTTTTAAGAAGCTCAAACGCTTTTTCGAAAATGTGTCTGTTCGGTTTTCCAAAATACACCGGTTGTGTGTCTGTTGCGTACGCTATAGACGCTCCCAATGAGCCACTGTCTGGGTAAAAACCGTCTTCTTTTGGGAGAAGACGATCTGGATTCACCACCCACAAAGGTTTACCGTTGAGTACAATTCTTATCGCCTCTGTGATCTTCCGGAAATCGTAGTTTTCATCGTATCCGACTACAACAACCTCTGGATCGTCTGACACGGCACATCCCACTTCCTTTAGCTCTTCGATTAGGCCTTCTCTCCCGATCACGTAAGCACGTTTATAACCAAGTTCTTTCGCGCGAAGCGCCACCTCGTAAGGAGAGCTTAGAATACGATTCATCGGAAGATTTATGCCCATGCGTTTCAACCTTTCCGAGTAATATTTTCTGTGAAAGCTCGAATGGTTTGTCACCACACAGTGGGGAATGTTATGAGAAGTCAAATAGTTGAAAAAATCAGCCGCTCCTTCCCTCGGAGTCTTTCCCTTGTAGACCACTCCGTCAAGATCTATCATAAAAGCCTTTATCAAGATTCTTCCTCCTTAAACTTAAAAAAATCGGTTCCTAAAAAACCGATCCTCTCACTCCAATTGTTATCACTTACATTCTCAAGGGCATCGATCGCGGCTCTCAACTTTGCATCCATTTCATCGGCAAAATGCACAAGCATGGCTTCCGGTGTTTTGGGTACAACGGGAGAACCATATTCAAGACTCCCATGGTGGCTTGCCACCATATGAGAGAGGATCATTTCGAGGTCTTTTGGAAAACCAGGTATCTTATCTATAAACCTCGCGAGCATTTTTATACCTATAACAACGTGATTTTCCAACTTTCCATCACTCGTGTAGCTGAATTCCGTTCCAAAAGTGTAGGTTTCCACTTTACCGATATCGTGTATCAAACATCCAGTTACGACCAAATCACGATCAATAGATGGGTAGTTTGAAAGGAGATTTGCGGCATTCTTCGCAACTGATATCGTGTGAAAAAGTAAACCTCCGCGTCCTACGTGATGATTTCTGGATGCGGCCGTGGATTCCACAAAACGCCCATAAAAATCACCATTTTTATCGAATATCACCTCGAGTAACGATCTTAAATACTCGTTTTTCACGCTTTTAATGAAGTATTCCAGACACCTTTTTAATTCTTCAATTCCTTCGTAATGGGGAATGAGTTTCTCGGTCACATCCGGAACAGAAACAGCATCAACGATCTTCACAGGTTCCAATGAAAAAGAACGGTAAGACGAGCTGTATTCGTAATGTGCAAATACGAGGCTTCCACCTTTCACCACATCCCATATCTTCACTTGAGACTTTGCTTTAGAATCCACAGCCAACGCCTCGGAGTATTTGTTACCGTTTGAAGATGTTTTTATCTTTGAAGAGGTTATCAGGAAAATCCCACTTTTTGACTCGATGTAATCTCGTCCATTCCTTTGCCCTTCCGGAACTTTCAACAGATCCCCGATTGTCGGATAAAATTTTCCAGCTATCTCTATCACCATTCTCGCCTCGTTTTCATTCATTGAATTTTACCACAAGCCACTGCTTTTTAAGAGCGACTTTCTCTCAACTTTTTTCTTTGTGTATGCTATCATATTTGATGATATGAAAATCACGTTGATAAAAAAATTTAAAAAGCGCTTTTGAATCTCTTCCATTTAAAAACAAACGGATATCCATTATTCCGCAGAAGAGCACAAAACAACGTAATTCTTGAAAACCAAGAGGTAAGAAGGCCAAAAAATGCAAGAAGAAATTTCTAAAACCGAAGAAAAGGAAACCCAAAATCTTTACAGGGGATTTTTTCAAGTTTTATTTGGAACTACAGGTTTTTTCATCGCAAATATCGTGAATGATAAAAGGGAGTTCTTAACGTCAAATGTTTTCGTTCAGATGATTACATGTTTTTTTATCTCGATAATCTTTGGGTTTCTTTTGGCAAAGTACTTTTGGAAAAAGGAAAATGGTTCTTTTATCGATCCAGATGATCGAAAGAAAATTTTGGAAAGGAAGAGGTTTTTATGGGCGTATACGTTCTTTTGGGCGACATCGTATTCAATAGGGGCCCCTACTTTGGGGTTTATCATCAACACCCACGAATATGCGTCTTTTCGATGGTGGATCGTCGTTGCACCAATCTCAGTGGTCTCTTATTTCATTGGATTTTTCATAGATCGTTTCATGGCTCGTAAGAAGAATTCATAACAAAACACTTGACACATCACGAATGTCTAATTAATACTTCTTTCTCTGATATTTATGAAGATTTACCAGTTGGTTGTCGATCTCACCTGAATTTTCGTATTTTGAGGCAAATTTCGGATCGCTGAGTTTTGCGTCGATTTCTCTCGCTTTTTCTTTATGAATTTTTGACAGGATTGCGGTGAAAGGCTTCAACATGAATTTAAAAAATGATTTCTTCTTTTCCGCTTTTTATCATCTCGATTCATTGAAAGATCCACAGTTTGAGACTTCGTTATGAAATCTTTCAGACCTCTTCACGATAGTGTGGATAACATTTTTTGAATAACAACATGCTTTGGCATTTTAGTACCGCTTTACAAGCGGTGAGTGTAATCTTTTTGAAGCCTTGTCAAAACTGATTCGTTCTTTTATTGAAATCTTTGACCATAGCGTCATCCTGAAAGTTCCGAAGGAACTATTCAGGATCTCCAAGCAACTAACAAGGTGGATCGAGATTCTGAATCAAGTTCAGAATGACAAAAAAACAGAGCACGCTGCATACTAACATCCTGTTA
>WFSH01000280.1 GCA_015486145.1 Mesoaciditogaceae bacterium | reverse complement strand
GAGATTCTGAATCAAGTTCAGAATGACAAAAAAACAGAGCACGCTGCATACTAACATCCTGTTAGATTCGCTTTCTCGGCACATCCTGTGCCTCTCATCGCAGCTATCGCTTTGGTCGTGAAAGCAAGAATGCATTGCACACTGTGCAATCTTGCTCTCTGTTCTTTCACATCTTGTATGGCGTCTTCATATGTTTTGACGAAGGCTTCAAGGGTGCTTGTTCTTTTACTTGATAACAAGGTGTTTTTGAATGACTTTGTTCAAATCTACAAGAACAAATATAGAAAATTGTCATGTTTTACCCACACCAAAATGAAGAGAACCTTTTTATCATTTATCTATTGGCATACCAAGGGCATCTTCAGTTGCTTGCATTAATATTTCGGATATGGTGGGATGGGGGTGAATATGTTCGACAAGCTCTTCTAACTTAAATCCATTTTGTACAGCCATAACTCCTTCCATGAGAACTTCCGTGGCCATAGGTCCAACAACGGTGACACCCAGAATTTTATTTTCTTTGTCTGCCAAGATTTTGGCAAAACCTTCGTTGAATTCAAGGGTTCGCGCACGCCCAAGTGCGCTCATTGGAAAAACTCCTTTGATGTACTCCGTATTCTCTCGCTTAAGTTCATCTTCCGTTTTACCGGTTGTGGCAATTTCTGGAGTTGTAAAAATGACACTCGGAATTGCACTGTAATTGATTTTCGATTCCTTGCCGTTCATGTTAGTCACGGCAACTATTCCTTCTTTTGACGCAACATGGGCGAGCATGTACTTTCCATTTATATCACCGGCGGCGTAAATATTCTCAAGATTGGTTCTCATGTGTTCATCTGTCACGACATTTCCCCTGTTGTCGAGTGTCACACCCAGAGATTTGACGTCGTCAAAAACGTTCGGTTTTCTACCAACACTGAGCAAAATTTTATCAAAACTCTTTTCAAAGCGTTCAACATCTTCAAAAACAACCTTGTACCCATTCTCTTTTTTGTCAACGGATAACGTTTTACATTTGGTGTGTATATCAATTCCTCGCTTTTTGAGTGCGTTTGTGAGAATTTCAACAACATCCGCGTCCATCGTGGGTAATATATGATCCATGATTTCCACGATCGTAACTTCACATTCAAAGGTGGAAAAGAACGTCGCCATCTCCACTCCTATCACGCCTCCTCCCACTATGAGTAGATGTTGGGGAATTTCGTCAAGTGAGAACACCTCGTCACTTGTTAAAACTCCCTCCACATCAAAAGGCGGAAACTTTATCGGATGGGAGCCCTGTGAAAGGAGCAGTTTTTTAAACTCCACTTCTTTATCTCCGATTTTGGCACTGTGAAGACTTTTCACTGTGGCGTGGGCGTTGAAATATTCAACGTTGTTTTTTTTAAGAAGGAATTCTATACCCTTCCTGTTGCGTATAACGACACGGTTGGTACGAGCTTTGACTTTTCTCATATCTATAGACGCGTTTTCCACAGAGATTCCAAATTTTTTTGCATTTTTAATTCCGTCGAAAAGCTCAGAAGATGCGAGCCACGCTTTTGTGGGAATGCATCCGACGTTTGTGCAAGTTCCTCCTAAAAATTTTTCCTCTGCGACGGCAACCTTCATGTTTAACTGGGCGGCTCGTATAGCGGCAACATAGCCGGCCGGCCCACCACCTATCACCAAAAGATCGTAGATCATATGGCACCTCCTTGTTCGTTCTTTATCTGTGAATATAATAACATACTTTTCTACACAATTAACACCTGTGCAGGTGCTGAGAGAGTAAATGAAGGGTACTATTCTTTCATCATTTTTAAAAATTCACGCGTTACGGAGGGATCGAATTGTTTCCCGGCGTTCCTCTCTATTTCTTCCAAAGCCACGCTTTTGCTTAAAGCTTTTCTGTATGCCCTATCACTTGTCATCGCGTCAAAGGTGTCACATACTGCCATTATTCTACACGCTATCGGTATATCTTCGCCTCTAAGACCATCAGGATAGCCTTTTCCATCCCATCTTTCATGATGATGCTTGACGATTTTTGCGATATCTTTGAGCTCTGTTCCTTCTTCTATGAGCTCGGCACCGGTTATCGGGTGTTTTTTTACCTCTTCGTATTCCTTTTCTGTCAATTTTCCGTTTTTATCGAGTATGGATTTTGAAATGAATATCTTTCCAACATCATGCAACAAACTCGCCTGATAAATCTTTTTTTGCTCTTTCTCGTTTAAACCGAGTCTTTTTGCCAATTTCATCGAACACTCTGCAACGTGTTCGGAATGACCTTCGGTGTACTTATGAAATTTTTCGAGTGCCTTTACCATGACGAAGATGAGCTTGTTTTGTAGTTCTTCGTGGTATCTCAAATACTTTCTGGCCACATAAAATGCAGAAGCTATTTTTGCAAAATTATCAATTGTTTTCATATCTTCTTTTGAGAAAGTCTTTACACTCTCCTTAGGAATATCAACGGTTATGTATCCCATGATTTCATTTGAGAATTTCATGGGTGCGATCAAGCTTTGCTTGATCGGTTTGGTTGCCTTTGTAATCTTTTCAAATATTTTAGGTGGTATCGTCTCTTCTCTTTTTTCTAAAATATCTGATACAGCTTGACCTTTGTTGGCAAAATAAGCATATTCTGATTTTAAGGGAAGGGCACTGAGAAGTTTTATGTCGTGTCCCCTGCACGCAACAAATCTCCATTTTCCTCCTTCCAACAAAGAAACACTTCCGTATTTTGCTTGAGGGATGAGTTCTAAAGTTTTATCAAGTACCTGATTCAAAAACTTCTCTTCCCCGACATTTACCATATCCAATTGAGAGAGTAGAGCAGATACATTTTGAAAACGGGCATTGGCTGCTTCTAAGTTTGTGTAAGCATTTTCCAACTCTTCATTCATCGTGTTTATTTCTTCGTTGGAAGCGGTTAGTTCTTCATTGCTAACACGTAGCTGCTTGTTTTTTTCACTAAGCTCTTCAGTTCTCTTTTTTACGAGTCTTCTTAAGATGATAATGTTTGCAAGAAGTACTAAAAATGCGGCAATCGATGCAAAAATGAGATAAATTACCCATTTTGGCATTCTAAAACCCGTGGGGACGTGTTCTAAATACCTCTCGATGGATAAATTCAAGATCGACTTTGGATCACTTTTCATGTTTAGCACGTATTTGTCTATTGTTGGTGCAACGATCTTTGCAACCGCGCTCTCTTTTGAAAAGGCAAATTTTTCCTCTATGGGAGAAAATATTATGGGTGTTTCTTTCAAGTCGTATTTAAATTTGTTGCTGTCGCCGAAAATCCTATCCACAACGCCAGCGGCTATTTTTCTTTTTTTCAGTGCTTCAAATATTGCAGAATACGTGTTGAATTTCACAAATTTGGCATGTACCCCAAGATGGCCTAAAAAATATCTGATCCCGTGTTTGCCTTCGTAAAACACGTCCGACCTTAATACCCCCACACTTCTGTTTTTCAAATCAAAGGGGTTGTTTATACTGCTACCGAATGGTACGTAGACTTGTGTCCAATTGGAAAGGAGATACTCGTGGCTGAAATCGTATTTATGCACTCGCGAGTTCGTGTAAGCCATGGGACAAACCACGTCCACTTTTGCCGCGTTAAGCTCTTTTAAGAGTTTGGGAAGAGGAGCGTAAATATAGTCGATCGTCCATCCTTCTTTTTTGGCTATGTAATTTAGAACATCCGGAAATATGCCCTGAGCTTGCCCGTTTTTGTAAAAAGAAAGGGGCGGATTCGAATACACGCCCACCTTAACGGTCAGTGCAAGTGAGTTTACAAAAAACAGTGCCAAAACCATTCCTATAACAACAAGCCACTTTTTCAACATTTACTTTTGCACTCTCCAATTTTAAATAATAAAATTGTGGTAAACGTTTACTGTGAAAAGCAAAAATCCTCTTCATTCTGTAAAACTCTGCCAAGTAAGTATCTCACATTTTCCGACACGTAATTCGTCGATTTTGTTAATAAAAAGTGACAGTCGGCGTGATGAGTGCAAAAAAGTGTTGAACTTCCATTGTGGTACGAATAAAAGAGTAAACCCAAGTTGTTTTTTCACAGCTTGTAAGTGTTAACGATCTCTTCTAAATTTCGAACCTTCTCCCTTACGTTTTTAACAGTGGATGCTATTTCTTCTGCTGACGCGTTTGTCTCTTGAGCCGAGGCTGATATTTCTTCGGTGGACGCGGAAACGTCTGTGGCTATCTGCGCGTTATTGGTCATCGCCTTGGCAACTTCATCCATGGATGCGGTTTGTTCTTGAGCCGCGGCGGCTATTCTCTCCATCATCTGGGTGATCTTATCTATTCTCAAGATT
>WFSH01000279.1 GCA_015486145.1 Mesoaciditogaceae bacterium | reverse complement strand
CCGAATCCAATGGACGAGTTCCTATCACCGTGTAGCGAACCTTTTGTATTTCTGAACTTTTGAGATTTAACCATTTGTGGACAGGCAATGCGTAAAGATTCTTGTAAGTCCAGGATTGGCCGATTTTCCAAAGCGGAAGATATGTTGGCTGCTTGATATCCTGAGCAAAAAACGATCCTACAGTCACAAGTATCAAAACTGTCGTAAGAAGAAAACCTTTTGAAAAAGTCATTTGCCATCATCCCTTTCGATCAATTCTATCACTTTGACTTCATTCTGTTTAACCATTCTGGACATGGGTTCCCTCCACATTCTTGACAACACAAAGAAGGTGGCGGATACGTATAAACCCACTTGTATCCTATGCCAATTACATACATCAAAATCCATCTTTTATGTGTTACACAATACGCAAAGCATGGAAGATTAACGCCTAAAGATTTTAGAATATTTGCACTGTATTTATTATACAAAAAGACTCTATTGGCAAATATCAATACACTTGTTTTTGTAACACTTCCTCTATTACAGATTGAAGTAATCACATTCTTGCTACCAATATTCACAATTGGTTTTGATGCTGCTAAAGCATAAAAGCTAATCGTTGAAATTATCACCAATGTAATTATTAAAGTGACACTCTTTTTCACTTCTAACATCTCCTCTTATTTTTCATTTTCAAATCAGAACTCTACGGGTAAATTTATTGCTGTTAAGGTGGCTTAAATATGCACATTTTCTCACCTCCCCTCTACGCATTTTTAGTCACAATGACAATCATTTTCTGCAATTCAGCAATCATTTCCTGTGCTTTCACATTTTCCATGACAGTGGTTTGAGGATTTTTATCACCACTATGTTTTCCGCTCCCACCATCATCGCTAAAGTAGACAATCTTACTTGAAAGAAAAAGTGTGAAAACCAATAATGTGAGGATAGAAACAATGACTATCACTCTCCAACGTTTCATCTTTCAATCCCCCTATTTCAAAATTTTTGTACGAATTCATTGTACAATTCTATTCTCCTGAGGGTCAAATTTAGCGATCTCGCAAAGCCTTATGAAATAAGGACTTTAAAGGGATGAAAATTGTTACATTACCCTCATGAATGGATATTTTAGTGATATAATTTTATGAACAAATGCTTTAAATACAGAAGGAGTGCTAATTTTGAATTATCGCTTTTTGTCTCTACTTGGGGTGATTAAAAAACATGGATCATTTTCTTATCCATTCATAAATTATGCTTTGGAAAATCTTCACTTTTCCAAAGCAGAGATTGCCTGGATTAAGTCCATAAAATATGAAGGAATGTATTTATACAGGCTTGCTATGGATGAAGTGAAAAATGGCCTTAGTGCATGTTCAGACAATAATCTCAAGTTTTTACTTCTTTCTAAAAAATTAGAACTTCTAAGATTTCTTGGTAGAAACAAGATGGCAGACAGGCTTTATTCACGAATGAGAAAAGATTTATCTTTTATTTCACCAACCGTAAGAGATATCATTGAGGTTGAATTTACCGCACATCGCTCTTTCTTTCATGAGAAAAAAGATTGTTTAGGAAAGATAAGTAAGGAAAACAAGAATTTCAACGATTCGGCAAAAGCGTTTCTTGAAATAAACATTGGAAGGAATTTGGTAAGAAATGAAAAGAAGGAAGGCTTAAAACATTTCAGAAAGGCCTTTGAACTTGCGAGAACTATTCCGCATCCCTCTGGAATGGTTACATCCGCGAATGCCTTAGCGTGGTACGGAAAGAAATACAATATGGATGAAGCAACTCGTTATGCAAAAGATGCTCTTTATTGGCTTGGATGGTACTTTGAAAATCCAAGGCTTTACGTTTTCGACACGGCCTTAGAAGTTTCAAACGAGGCGAATGATGTATCTTTTTATGAAGTGGCAAAAGACTTTATCTGCCTTTACGAATTGTCTCCAAAAGAAGAGAAGAAAAAATACAAAAAGCGGTACACACAAGCGAAGCGTATACTTTCAACCACACTTTACAAATCAGATGGGAAGATGAGAATATTTCTAAGGAAATTGAACAAACAAAAAT
>WFSH01000278.1 GCA_015486145.1 Mesoaciditogaceae bacterium | reverse complement strand
GAGAGCTTGCCGTTCAGGCGTCCAACGACACCAACACGACGTCTGACAGACAGCAGATACAAAAAGAGATCAACCAGCTGATCTCACAGATCGACCAGATCAGAAACACCACGCAGTTCAACACCCAGGTGTTGCTCAATGGAGGTCTTAACTACGTCGCTGGTTCTGGAAGTGCAACCCTCGTCAATCCATCGAACACGATAGCAAATGCCGAATTATCTTCAGGAAAGATCGCCAACAACACCACTCTAACGGTTAACACCGTGGCCACTGGCAATTCGGATTCTGCGAACGCCGTTCAGGTTTATTACAAGGGAAGTCTGTTGGGTGAAGCTGCCACGCTCGAATCTGGTGCCACTAACGTTTCCAATGTCACGTTAAAAAGCGGAACCGTTGCTCAAAATGGTTCCTTGGTAATACAAGTAAGCTCAGGTGCTTCGACGAGTGACGATCTAATTTACGTTTCGTTCAACGGGAAAGCACTCACTTCCACAAACGTCACTTTTACCAGTGTTAGTAATGGTACAGGGACGTTGCAAATAACGGCTGACGGGGCAACTTATGATGTTACAATAAGCAATCTTGGAAGCACGGTAAACCAAGCTTCCTTCTCTGTGAAAACTACCCAACTGACTAATCCGGTTGCTACCGGTACCGTTGATCTCAAGAATAACAACGTTGCCCTTTCTAACGACACCTTAACGGTTACCCTTTCTGGTGGTGCCGCAAATGGAGGTTCGGCGATTGAAGTGGACCTGAAAGGTATTTCTCAAAACACTTCCGTCTACGGCCCCACAGCCACCGAACTCTATCAAGTGATCGACAGTGGAGCCGTTAGGCTCGACAAGGCGACATCTGAAAATAACGATCTGGTTTTCCAAGTTGGGGCCAACCAGTCACAAACGATACAACTCGGAATAAACGACATGGGCGCTCAAGCGCTTGGACTCGAAACAACAACGGCTCCCACAGATCCCGTCCAAGCCGCCAACACAAATCTTGGAAACGGTTATTATTCCACGATAAACGTCACAACCCAAGCTGGAGCTCAAGCTGCCGTTACGATGACGGACAACGCGATTCAAGTTGTTTCCACAGAAGCTGCCAAGCTCGGAGCCGTCCAAAACAGACTGACGCACATCACCCAAAACTTACAAACGGCATCGACGAACTTGACGTCCGCCGAGTCTACCATCAAGGACACGGATATGGCAAAAGAGATGATGGTCTTCTCGAAAGAGCAGATACTTTTACAGTCCTCGATGGCGATGCTCGCACAGGCAAACACGAATCCACAGCAAGTGCTCAGACTCTTCAGATAAAGGGACACAGATCAAACAAAGTCCATTCCAAAGGGTACGGGTTTTCCCGCGCCCTTTTCTATTTTATGATAAAATGCAGATGATGTACTCAAAAGAAAAGGGAAGTGAATAAAGTTGCACTTTAGTCTAAGAGAATATTACATTCGTTCGGATTCTCTCTACAATTCCATTTCCATCATCCTTTTTGGAACTCTTTCCATTTTCTCTTTGATAGTTCCAAATGACGTTCTGTTGGCGTACGAATGCATGCTTTTCACATTGGCTTTCTTGCACGTACTGCTCGTGGTCGACAATTTGGCTTGGATGCCGTTTGCCGTGACGCACACCATTTTTGCAAACGGATTTGCCATTCCCTTGGCGATAACTACGGCAAGGATAGCGCTCAACTTTCCCGTTGCCGTTCCCAATTTTCTCACATTCTCTTTGCTGGCGATTTGGTGGATAAGCGTTCTTCTTCACTTTTTCACAAGTGAATCTTTCGTTTTTTCCTACCTCGGTGGCATAGAACGTCAGATGGGAATGACATACAGATTTACAATTCCAATTTATTTATTTGCTTCGTGGCAAATTTTTCACTTCATGTTCCCAACTTTTTTGTTTGTCATTTTTGTGGTGGGAGCTATTGTGGAAACGGTGGTGTTGACTTTGCAATTTTTAAACGAGGAAAAACACATAAAATTCCCATTTTCTTATATGAAATCCATAGGATTCAGAAGGTACACCGGCACGATATCCAATCCCATTCCCGTTGCCAATTTTCTCGTCACAGTTTTGCCTTTAACCTTTGCCTTTTACAACTTCGACGGATTTATCTTTTTCGTCATCTCTTATCTGGCGATAAGTTGGGGATTATTTCTGTCGCATGGACGCGGTTCTTACATCGCAAGCGGTGTGATTTCATCACTCGAAATCGTTTACATATTCTCCATTCCGAGACCTATCTACATGGTGTTAATAGCGCTGGCAGTTGTGATATTACCTCCCGTTCTTTATCTTTTCACCCCGCAGGGAAAGGTTACGCAAAACAAACTGAAAGACGTTGTGGACTTTGCGAAGCGCAAAATTCTGAAAATGCACTCTTCTTCGAATTTTTCAAATGTCGGAGAACAAAAAAGAGAATCTTCGAATGTTAACAGGGCGTTCCTTTGGAAAGAAGCTGTTAAAGCGTTTAAAGAGCACCCATTTTGGGGATATGGAATTTCAAACATAGCGAGGGCTTTGAGAAGAAAATTTTCGCGTAAATCTGCAAGTTATTTCATGGCACAGGTAACGGATAGGGCACACAACTATTATCTTGATCTGCTGTTGGAAGGGGGAATAACACATTTGATCTTGTATGCGGCATTGTTGAGTGTGGCAATATACGCATCAATATCCAACGGTATGCCATGGATTGCAATAGCCGTTGTCGGCTATTCTTTTGACTTACTTTTTTCCTTTCCACTTCAAATAAACTATTTCGTCTTGATGGTTGTAGTTTCCGTTTCCATGGGAGTGGGTACAACTTTTAATCCCTTCCTTGAATACGTGTTTCTCGGATTGACGATCCTGTATCTCGTAAATCTTTACTTTTCATCCCGCACCAACGTGGCTATGAGGTACGTGCAGCTTTCATCTTTGGCCAGGGCACAAAAAGAAGTGAAGGTTGCTTTGGATTCAGCCCTTTCAGCTTTGAAAACGGCTCCTTTTGAGCAAAGACTTTTCACGCAGGCTTCAAATTTATTGAAGGAACTTTCTTCGATTGGAAAGCTGAAACTCGAAAACCTTTACACTTTTAGAATATGGTTTAATGCGTCGAAAGATTTTATAATAAAAACTTCCGAAGCACCGGATGTGCCGTTCTCAACCATGGCTATGGTGTACGCCGTGGTTTTTGGGGCTACAAGAGACAAAGATTATGGAAATGCGTGTTGGTCGCTGACAAAGGAAGCCCTCAACATGAACCCTTCTTCTATAGAAGCAAGGCGTGCACTGTTCACATTACTCAACACCTTGGGCAACCTAAATCTTGAGGGCAAAAACACCAAGCAGGCACTTTTGAATTTCAAGCAGGCCGAGGCTTGTCTGTGTGGAATAATAGAGGACTTTCTCAACGCACCGTACGCAAATTACGAGTTGGAAAACTCTTCTTGGCAAGCTTACTTTGACATATTGAAAAAACTCGAAATGTACAAAAAACTCGCCAGGTATTTCGATATTTACAAGAAGAGATTTTCGAATATTTTGTTCACCTACGATATTTTTACAAAGATATCTAAAACTTTCAACACACCTGTTGGTTGGACACTCATAAATCGTGACGGTACGAGAATCCTCCAACCGGTTAATACCGTTTTGGGACCTTTG
>WFSH01000277.1 GCA_015486145.1 Mesoaciditogaceae bacterium | reverse complement strand
CAGACGTTTGTTCCATACAAGATGCTCATAACAGAGCACGCTGCATACTAACATCCTGTTAGATTCGCTTTCTCGGCACATCCTGTGCCTCCAGCTTTGTTATTTCACATCTTGTATGGCGTCTTCATATGTTTTGACGAAGGCTTCAAGGGTGTTTGTTCTTTTGTTTGATGACAAGGCTTTTTGAATGACTTTGATCAAACTCAAGGACAGAATAGAGAATTGTCATGTTTTATCCACACAAAAATGAAGAAAACCATCAATTCTCTCTCGGTTAAGATGAGAAAATACACGTCGATAAAATGTGGTGGGTTTTGAAAGATTGGATGAAATCGATAGGATATTCCACCGTTAAAATTGAAAAATCATATGAGGAGGTATTTTTGTGGCAAAGAAGAAAAAGGGGTTGACGTTTTTCGTCGTTTTTCTCGTTCTTTTTGTCGTGATATTCATCATGTTTTTTGGAGGATACCTGTATTTTGAAACAAACAGGCTAAGTTTATATGGGGTTAAACCTTTTTCCGACTTGAAGAGTTACACAGCTTCGATCATTAAAAGAGTACCTCTTCTCGGAAAATCGGTGAAATACACCTCCTTAAGAGTTATGCCTTATCAAAAACTCTTGGAAACAAGGCTTAACGCTTTTCAAAAGGTTCTTGACACCCGAGCTGCATCCTTAAACGCAAAGGAAATCAAAATAGAGGAAAAGGAAAAAAATTTGAAAGCTCTGCAAAATGCCTTAGCTTTGTCTCAAAGCAAAATACAGTCTGAGATAAAAAAATTCAAACAAGAGCAAGAGACCTATCAGAGTTATCAACACAGAATAAAAACTCTCGATCAATGGATAAGTAACAGTGACCCAACGAAAATGGGTAAAATTCTGGCCAACTCCAAGATCCCCATTACAGTGCTTGTGGATGCCTTGATGAATTTATCACCCAATATCGCCGGAACGCTTTTGCAATCCATAGCTCAGTCCAACGCAACTCTGGCAGCATCTATAGTGAATACCTTGGCTGGTGTGAAAAAATGAAGCTTTCTGGGACTTTGTTGAACCTTTTGGAAATCAAAAACAAGGGAAAAAATGACAAATCGATCAAAGCCCAACAAAATAAAGATAAAAAATTTAAATTGCCCGTAAATGTTACGGCCAAAAGTACTGCGGCAAATAAAAAAACAGATCCAAAGGTCCAAAACTCTAAAAAACCGGTGGAAAACACGGACAAAAAAAATCCAAAAAGTGCTAAAACGAAGAAAAAATCAAATTCCAAAGATGAATTTTCTCACGCGATGAATTTCTGTTTACCGATGCAAAAAACCATTTCACCAAAGCATTTAAAGAAAATTCAAACACACGAATTGTTTAAATCGTCTCACATCTCTAAAAACTCAGATGCGGTTGATAGTTCAAAAGTTGACACTTCAAAAGAGAAGAATAAGCTGTCGCATTCTAAAAATCTCCAGGGAAATGGCGACATTGCCCAAAAAAAGGATTCAACCATAATTTTCAACAAAAAAGTTCCAAAAAGGCCTTTGATAGATCCCATTGCGTCTCAACAGCCTAAAAGTAAAAAAAATGAAGAAAAAAATGATCACACACAAGAACGAAAAGCCGATAAGTTGACGGTGAAAAGAAAACCAAGTAACTTAACTTATTTGAAAGGAGCTTTTTTGAGGAGAAACTCCTCCAAAACTCAAGTTGGTTTCTCTCAAACTCAAGAGAAAGACGTGAGAGACAAACTGAAAAAAACACTTCCTCAAAAAGAGGATTTTTCAAAGGCAACCGTTCTCTTGGCGAAGAATAATGAACACAAAGTCAACGGAAGCAAAGTCGTTAAATACAACACAAAAGCAAATTCAAACAACAGAAATCCGACACCCGTGCCTTTCTTAACTGTAAAAGGTGAGGAGTTGGTTGAAGGTAACAAATTCGGATTAAATGGGAAAAAATACGGAGGGGATCCTAAACAAGGGCACATTTTTCGTTTTAACTCAGAACAAATCGTTAGCTCTGCTCATATCGACATCCCTGAAAACAACGTTCAAATAAAGATCGAGAGTGCTCGTATTAATTCAAAGATTAGCACGAGAAACGCAAAAATTATCAACAAAATGCACGTGGTTAAACCTGTAAGAAGAAATGAAGCTTACACATCTCTTCCTCAAGTAAGCAGAGGAGCCGTACCCCATACTAAAGCGAACACGATCTTTAAGGAACAGGGCAAAGAACATGAAATTTTGAATCACATCGTTCACAAGATATCTCAAGCTGTTATCAAGGCACTTGAAAATCACAAGCCACCCCTTAAGTTAGAAATCAAATTGAACCCTCCTAAACTTGGAAAAGTGTCGATAATAATGGTGGAAAAGGGAGGAAAAACCATTTTGACGATGAACGCTGAAAAACTGCAGACGCAGGAACTTTTAAGAATGGTCATACCTATCGTTGTTAACCAACTTTCAAACTTGAATTTTAACGTTGTTAGCGTTCAACTAAATGCCCAGCAGTGGTTTGAAAATAACGATAAGGGTCATGGGCGAAACAACAACGACGGGCAAAGAAAAAGACAAAGAGAAAGTGGAAAATTCAGTGATGACTTCAAGAAAGCCTATGAATGAGGAGGTGTGAAAGTGTTTGGAGTTAATCGAATAAATCCAACCATATCGGTTGGAAGTGTTAAAAATTCTAAGTCATTGGGGAAGGACACGTTCCTTAAGTTGCTCGTTACACAACTTGAAAACCAAAATCCTCTTAATCCCATGAATAACACTCAATTTGTATCGCAGATGGCACAATTTACGGCTCTCGAACAAACCACAAATCTCGCCAACTCTTTTAGCAATTTTGAAAAAACTTTTTCATCGTCTATGCAGCTTCAAGCAGCCTCTTTGGTTGGGAAAAAAGTTTCTTTACAGTCAAACAATTTGGACGTTATATCTGGAAAAGCGGGAACTGTGAGCTTTAACCTTCCACAAAGTGCACTCACTTACGTTAAGTTCTTCGATTCCAACGGAAACGTTGTTGATGTGGAAAAATTGGGATGGCTCAATGCCGGAAATCACAATTACGTATGGCCAGCCACCAACTCCAACGGTATTCAGGTACCAGATGGAACTTACAACTACGAAATAGACGCCATTCAAAAAAATGGAGCACAATTACAACTCAGTGGCGTAAAAACTGGAAAAATAAGTGAAGTCAAATTCGAAAACGGACAAATATACGTCACGGTGAATGGCGTGGATTATCCATTATCAAGTGTTAAAAGCGTTTCTGATACTTAAAGGAGTGATGAAAAAATGATGAGATCGCTTTACAGCGGCATAACTGGATTGCAAGGTTCGCAAACTGATATGGACGTTATAGGTAACAACATAGCAAACGTCAACACAGTTGGATTCAAAGAATCACGGGTTACTTTTGAATCGGCTTTACTTCAAGCCATTCGAGCGGCACGATCACCACAAAAAGACATAGGTGGAGTTAATCCCATGGCTGTTGGATTGGGCACACAAATCGCGTCTATAGATAAGATCATGAGTCAAGGAAGCTTTCAAAATACGGGCAAAAAGACCGATTTGGCAATCCAAGGAGATGGATTTTTCGTCGTCAATAACGGAAGTAACGATTTTTACACACGTGCTGGAAATTTTAATGTTGACCAAAATGGCACGTTGGTTCAAGCCGGCACTGGTTACAAAGTCATGGGATGGGAAGCGCAAGTGGATGCCAAGGGAAACAGACACGTCAACACGAATAACCCAGTGGGACCCATTCAAATATCCGCAAACGAGACGATGAGCGCAAAAGCAACCACCAAAATGGGAATCAGTGGAAACCTCGATTCCACCACGGGCGTTCAGCCGGTAACACTTACAGTTACGGCAAATAACGGGGATACTTACACTGTACAATTCACTTTCAAACTTGACAGGCAAAACTTCAATCCTTTTTCCAACAGCAAAACCTACGATTGGACTGCGAAGGTTATTGGTGCTCCTACAGGAGACAGTACAGGGGCAACATTAAGTGGAAAAATAACGTTGGATCAATACGGTAACGTTACCAACGACAACTCTAAAAATCTTTATATTGATAAAAGCGGAACCTCGATAACTTTGGCAACCACTTCCTCAACAACAACGGTCAGCGGAACAACCATCACACTTCCATCTACGGGGGCAATATCTTTCACAGAATCGGACAACACGGCAAATTCCGTGACAGCCACCTACACCGATCCAACGTACACCACATCAACACAAATATACGATTCACTCGGGAAGGCTTACACGGTGTACATAGATTTCACCAACCTCGGCACGGTTAGCGGAAGTTCGACCTCAACCGCTTGGGCATGGGATGCAAGACTTGCCAACGGAACCCCTGTAAAATTGGTGACTGCGAGTGGATCGGCAACCTCATCTTCCTTTGGAATTGTCGAATTCAACGCATCTGGAAGACTGCTTGGAAGCTACACTTCTGGCGGAGCCACGACTGGTGCTCCCACCGGTATCTCATTCAACACCTCGGATGGAGCCGGAATTGTTAAATCTCAGATTGATTTCACACAGTTAACGGATCTCGCCGGAAACGCTTCGGCGGCAATAACATCACAAAATGGTAATGCTCAAGGAACGCTGCAATCCTTCGCCATGAACCAATCCGGACAGATCATTGGAACATTTTCCAACGGAATGACCGACATTCTTGGGCAGATTGCCCTCGCGAACTTTAACAACCCAGCTGGGCTTAACGCAATTGGAAATTCTCTTTACTCTAAATCTGCAAATAGTGGCACTCCACAGATCGGCCCTGCAGGTACCGGGGGACGTGGAACCTTCATACCCGGTGCTTTAGAAATGTCAAATGTTGATCTTGCTAAGGAATTTACCAACATGATAGTTGCAGAAAGAACGTTTCAAGCAAATGCGCGTGTTATAACCACCTCTGACGCCATGATAGCGCAGCTTGTGAATCTTAAACAAACACCTTGAGGGTAAAATATGATAAAACTGACTAATTTAGGAGATGAAACTTTTATTCTAAATGCGGATTACATCGAAACGATCGAATCAAAACCCGATACGGTTATAAAGCTCTTCAACGAGAAAAAGTACGTTGTAAAGGAGTCGATTGATGAAGTTGTTAGAAGAGTGGTAGAATACAAAAGAAAGATATCCGTACCAATGCCTAAATTGCCTCGCAAAGAAGGTGAATGAATTTGGATATTGCGACATTGATGGGATTGGGATTAGCCGCTGTGATGGTTGCCATGGGATTGGGCAGCCACATTGGCTTGTACATAAACATACCTTCCATCATGATAGTTTTAGGAGGTACGATAGGTTCTATTTTTACCGCTTATCCCATGGATAAAGCCATGAGACTCATGAATGTCATGCTCTCCACCATGTTTTACAAAGCACATAACATGGCAGAAACGATAAGGCAACTCGTCACACTTTCAGAAAAAGCAAGAAGAGAGGGCTTGCTCTCACTTGAGCAAAATCTTGAAGAAATAAAAGATAGATTTACGAAAAAAGGGCTTCAATTGGTCGTCGATGGAATAGATTCAGAACTTTTACAGACTATGATGGAAACGGACATGGATTTATTTGAGGAAGAAATGTCAATCCAAAAAGGCATGTTGGATACCGGTACCGCTCTTGCACCGGCTTTTGGAATGATAGGTACACTCATTGGGCTGATACAAATGTTGAGTCAGTTGAACGATCCGTCTACTTTGGGACCTGCAATGGCTGTGGCACTTATCACCACATTTTACGGAGCTATACTCGCATACATTCTCTTTATGCCAATGAGTGAAAAACTTTCTCGTCGATCTCAAATCGAGATGCGGTACAGAAGGATGATACTTGAAGGAATTTTATCGATACAGGCTGGTGATAATCCAAGAATTCTTGAAGAAAAGCTCAAAAGCTTCTTAACAGAAAAAGAACTTTTGTCCTACGGAGGTGAAGCCCTTAAAGAATCAGTGGAAGAAGGTGCTGTAAGTGGCGCGTAAGAAAAAATGTCCAGAGCCGCCACCATCTACTCCACAGTGGATGTCAACGTATAGTGACATGAACAGCTTACTCATGACATTTTTTATAGCTTTGGTTGCCATGTCCACTTTGAGCCCTGGAAAATTTCAGCAGGTTTCGGTTGGAATTCAAACGGCATTTCACATGACACCTCCGGGAATTTTAATGGGCGGGAAGAGTCTCAGTCAAGAGCCATTAGTCACGTCAAATGCGGGAGTTCGCCAGGAAGTTTTAAACATCAAGGCCAATCCGAAATACAAAGGCAAAATAACGATAAAAGAGACAAATCAGGGATTGTTGGTTGAACTGCATAACCTCGCATTTTTTAAACCTGGCTCAGCTGAACTCACAACTCAAGCCAAAGATCTTTTGGCTCAAATAGGTGCGGCTGTTATAGAACACTCCACCAATCCTTTATGGGTGTACGGCTACACCACAGATCTTCCGTTACCTCCAGACTCGATATATCCATCTAAATGGCATCTGAGTTCAGCAAGGGCGGCGTCCGTTGTGTGGTTTTTTGTCCACGAATTGAAAAATGCCCGCGCCAATGAAATGGTTACAGAAGTTATGAACGGTCAATTTGATCCAGATTATTGGTACAATCCTTCGCGTTTTTTGGCCATAGGTGTTGGAGATGTAGCTGTAAAAAATGCAATCAAGAAAAATTCAACCGTGATAGATCAAAAATTGCAAGCTCTACGCCAAGAATACGCCTCAGGACAAATAACGTACTCACAGCTTTCCAAAGAAGCAGATGTTCTCTATGCGCAACGAAAAAAGATGATTGAAGAGATTAGAAATTCGTACAGACGCGTGGACATTCTCATAAAAAGGCAGGGAGAATGATGGCCGAAAATGAAAAGAAGAAAAAATCTGCTTTTGTTTCTTTAATAGTAACAGTTCTGATAGCCGTGATAGTATCTATGGGTGGAACATACTTTTTGATGAAATACATGAATTCTCCTCCTAAATCTCAAATGACCAACAAGATCATTCGAACCATGGCCGTTCTCATAAGATCGGGATCGAATGCCACATTCCCATTGAGAGGGGGGAATCAAGTACTCGTTATAGACAGTCTTTCTTTTTTGGTTGGAAGCAGTGAATGTGGACAAAAGATTGGCTTGGACAAGCCACAGATAATGGACGGCATACAAATGTTAATCCTAAGTAAAAGTCCGAGTGAAATCTTGAATCCCGATGGTTTGCAAACTCTCAAACAACAAATATCAGATCTCATCGATCAAATAACGGGTTTTACCGGAAGCAAAGCCCCTCTGGGAGTGTTGCAAGTTTATCTGTATATAAAGGCCGTGGCTCCCGTGTAAAAGGAGGTATGAATTAGGTGTCGGAAGTTTTAAGCCAAAATGAAATAGACTCCCTTCTTCAAGCTCTTGAAGCTGGAGAGCTTTCGGCTGAACAAATAAAGAACGAAGAAGAGGAGAAAAAGATAAAACCATATGACTTTGCCCGTCCAAGCAAATTTTCAAAAGATCAACTTAGAACGTTGGAAATGGTTCACGAAAACTTTGCACGCGGAGTTTCCAATTATTTGTCCGGTAGAATGCGCACTTTCGTCGACATAACAAACGCATCAATAGACCAAATAACTTACAATGAATTCATACATTCAATAACACCTCCAACTTTTTTAGGAGTATTTACGGCTCAAGAATTGAGTGGGAATGCCATCATTGAAATAAATTTAAAAGTCGTTTTTGCCATGATAGACAGGTTACTTGGTGGTATTGGTGGCGTGTACCAAAAATTCAGATCTTTGACAGACATAGAATCTTCGCTTATAAGGAACGAACTTGTTCGTATTCTTTCAACACTCAAAGAAGCATGGAGCAGCATTTACGATTTCAGCCCTGAGTTGGTAGCTGTTGAAAACAACCCACAATTCGTTCAAATAGTTCCTCCCAACGAAATGGTGGTGATGGTTACTTTGGATTTAAGAGTGGGGGAAGTGGATGGATTCATGAACCTGTGTTGGCCTTCTTCAATACTCGAATCATTCTCTTCAAAACTTTATGCCGAATCGTATTTTAAAGAGGAAAATCAAACGATTACAGACGACACGAGAACACGAATGAAAGAGCTGTTAAAAGATTCACCCGTAAATATTTCTGTGGTTATTGGAAAGAACCACATCACACTTAGGGATTTACTGAACATTGAGGTAGGGGACGTGATCATGCTGAAAAGGCACGTTGGTGAGGCTATTGATTTGTACGTGAACGACAGATTAAAATTCAAATGCATACCAGGCACACATAAAGGGTTCAACTCTGTAGAAATAGTTGGCCCTTCGGAGGCGATAAGGGATGGAGAATGAGAAACTTTCTCAGGACGAAATAAACGCTTTGTTGAAATCCGCAGACAGTGTAAGTGATCCTGAGAGAAAAGAGTACGTACTTACGAATCTCGAGAGTGATGCAATTGGAGAGCTTGGAAATATTTCTATGGGGGCGGCGGCCACCGCGATATCAACACTGCTTGGAAAAAAGGTTGAGATAACAACGCCGTTGGTAAAAGAAAAAACAATCTCTGAGGTGAGAAAAGAATTTAAAGGAGAAAAGATAGTGGTTCAAGTGGATTACACCAAAACGATTAACGGTACAAATGCGTTTGTTATAGAACCACACGTCGGAGCTGTAATTGCAGATATAATGATGGGTGGAACCGGAGAAAATGTTGATAACGAGTTAGATGACATCAAGCTCAGTGCGATTGGGGAAGCAATGAATCAAATGATGGGGTCGGCAGCAACGGCACTTTCCGAAGTTACAAAGGGTTCCGTAGATGTTACCCCTCCTAAAATTGAAAGGGTTAACTTTGACGAAGAAAAAGTACCATTTCCACCGGTTTACGATGATGATGAAGTTGTTGAAGTGCGTTTCAAGATGAAAATCGGCGATCTCGTTAACGGTGATATGATGCAACTCATGTCTCCAAGTTTTGCCAAAAAATTTGCAAGTTTTCTCACCAGTTCACTTAAGTCTGAAGAAAAAAAGGAAGAAACGTCGCCGGTGCAACAACCACAAAAATCGGATGAACGACCATCGCAGCAAACTGCTAAGAGAGCTGAATTTCAAGAATTTGAAGAACCCACTTCAACTTCTGCCCTTCCTCATAAACTCGATACTTTGCTTGATATACCGTTGGAAATATCCGTTGAATTAGGCCGCACGACTATGACGCTAAAACAAATCCTTGATTTGGGGGTGGGCTCTCTTATAGAGCTGGAAAAGCTTACAGGAGAACCGGTGGACATACTCGTGAACGGAAAGCCAGTTGCAGAAGGGGAAGTCGTGGTTATAGGTGAAAACTTCGGGGTTCGAGTAACCAGGATTCTCAGCAAAAAGGAGCGATTGTACACTCTCAAATGAATTCGAAGAGCCATGATATAGCGAAACTTTACAAAATTCATGGAGTGGTACAAGGTGTTGGCTTTAGATCATTCGTTTATCACCGGGCGCACTCTTTGGATATCCATGGTTACGTCCAAAACGAAATAGATGGAACAGTCACCGTCCTTGCGGAAGGAAGCATGGAAGCGTTATTGGAGTTTGAAAAACATCTGCGAGTGGGGCCGCTTTTTTCGCATGTTACAAACGTGGAAATTGTTGATGCTCCATACGTTGGATACGACTATTTTGAAATAAGGTGATTTGCATTGAAAGCTTGGAAAGTGTTCATATATCTATTCACGGGAGAATCCGAATTTTTCGTGGCCACGATTTTATTGGTAACTTTTGGAACAGTACTGGCAACTTCTCAATCCTTAAATCAGTTATTTGGAATGTACGTGCACTTTTCAAGAATGGTGTTTGCCATGCTCATTGCTATGGCAATTGGCGGAATAGCGATCCAAATTTCAACGGTTAAAAGGCTTACGGACGACTACGTTGGATATGTTTTTTCGGTAATTTCCGTTGTTTCGAATATGATCTTGTTGTTTTTGGAAATATTCGAAATGCTTGTGTATGGAGCTAGCTGGCTCGGCATAGAGCTTTTTGGAAACCAACAAATATCCTACAATTCATTTCTCTCAACTCTTGGACTTGTAATTTTCGGATTTTCAGCACTTGTGACGGCATTTTCAGTTTTAGATCTTCTGAACATATCTTTCGGAGATCGCGAATGAAAGTTCTTGGAGTTGTGGTCGAATACAACCCATTTCATGAAGGTCATAAGTATCACTTGAATTCTTCAATAAAACTCGTGGACCCGGATTTCATCGTGGCAGTTATGAGTGGCAATTTTGTTCAGCGCGGAGAACCCGCGATCGTTGATAAATTTGCGCGAACCGAAATGGCACTTAAAGCCGGAATAGATGTTGTGATAGAACTTCCAACGGTGTATGCCATCCAGGATGCAAGTGCTTTCGCAATGGGAGCGATAAGGACCTTAAATGGGACTAATGTGGTGACAGATATGGTATTCGGTTCTGAAAGTGGAGATATTGAAATCCTTGAAAAAGTGGCGGCCGTGATTGTCGATGAGCCTGAGAGCTACAAAACTTGTTTAAAAAGACATTTGAAAATGGGGCTTTCATTTCCAAATGCGAGACGTTATGCGATCTTCGACCAATTCCCAGAAAACAAGATGAGTTTAGAACAGATAAAATTTTCCAACAACATTCTCGGTGTGGAGTACCTTGCCGCACTTCGACGCACGAGATCGAGGATAAAAGCTCACATCATCAAGCGTATAGGTTCATCTTACAACGATGAAGAAATTTCAACGGTACCCAGTGCTACCGCCATCAGAAAATTGATAAAAGCGAAGAGGGAAATCGTCGGCATCCCACAAACTACACGTTGTATTCTTGAAAGTGAATTTTCTGCTGGAAGAGGTCCAATGTTTGCAGAAGATCTATTCGATTTTTTTCGTTTAAAACTCGCCATGTTTGGAAGAGAAAAGCTTGAGGAGCTTTATGGATTCAACGAGGGAATTTCAAAGCGCATGCTCAACGCTATTGAAGGATCCAATAGTATGGAAAGCTTCTTGCATAAAGTAAAAACGAAACGTTTCACTTTCACGCGTATAAAACGTAGAGTTTTATACATTGTTTTAAATTTAAAGCGCGAATTTGTCAAAGAGTCAAACGAATTTGGACCGCAATATTTGAGAGTTCTTGGATTCACACAACGAGGCAGAAAACTTCTCAGAATAATGTCGGATCATGCTTTAAAACCGATTGTCACCAACCTTTCGAATTTTGACAAAACCCTACAAAAGCGAAATGTGAACGTTTGGCTCGCCCATCAACAGCTCGATTTGGATACCAGATCTACGGATTTTTACAGCTTGCTTTTTAAAAACGAGGAAGAGAAAAAAACACACAGAGACTTTCGCAGACCTTTGGAAATCAGTTGATGTATCATGCCAAAACATGTAGCAAAAATAGAGATGGCACACGATTAATCAAGCAAAAGATTCACAAATCAACGGTTTTTATCTTAATACCATTCCACACTAACCTTAATGTCATCCCGGGTCGATGCCCGGAACAACATCTCTGATTAAAAGACTGCGGATCGGGTTCGCGATGATATTGACCAAGGATACCATTAAAGTGTGGAGAATCAAATTATTTTGCAAATCTCCCGTCATCTTTTGACGTTAAAAGTTTGTGCACAT
>WFSH01000276.1 GCA_015486145.1 Mesoaciditogaceae bacterium | reverse complement strand
TGCGAAAAGCGTACTTGAGAAGGTAAAAAATGGCAAGGGCAATTACATAGAGATGGCGTTAATGCCTTTAATGAAGAACTCGAACGAAAAAGAAATAGTCGAATTGGTAGAAGAAGAGGCAAAAATGAAAATCAGCAGGGATTTGAAAGACGACATAATAACGGCTACGCTTATAATGACAAGAACCGTTTACGATGAGAAGTTAGTTGAATTCATGAAAGAAAGGGTGAGAAAAATGTTTGATGTGGATATTTTTGAAAAAGAAAGGAAAGAAGCGATTGAACAAGGACTGCAGAAAGGCAAACTCGAAAAATTAAGGGAAATGGTTTCAAAATTGCTTCTCAGCAAATTCAAAGAAAAGTACACAAAAGACTTGAAAGAAAAAATCAGAAATGGTGATATGGAAACTCTTGAATACATCGCGGATCACATATTTGATATCACATTAGATGAAGTGAAAAAGCTGTTGTAGGGACAATTCATGAATTGCCCGTACTTTTGAGCCGTAATGATCCGTAAAGTACCCAAAAATCTGTCTCTGCTATGTGCTAACACACATTCTTCTCAAACTTGGTAGGGGACTTATAAAAAAAGTTATCGCAATTTCATTGTTTTGCTTCTCTCGCAGGCGAGGCATTGGTATTGAAAACCAAGAGGAAGAATGAACCCTCCTCGCCAACTTCGTTGGCTCTCTCCTCCCAGACTTGGGAGGAGACTAAGAAGAGTAGTGGAAGGGGTACACTTTGAATTTATAAAATACTGCTCACTCATCACCGCTCACGCGTTACTGCTCAATCATCACTGATAACTGATTACTCCTCACTGCTCACTCCTCACAGCTTACTACTTACTGATTCACAGTATCTCCGATTTTGAGTGCCTCTACAATATAGTTCTGCCGTTCATTAATGAAGAGAATCTATAAATTGATCGTTACTTTTGCACACAATGAGAATTCATATATTCTTCATCTCTCACGATAACACCAAAGTGGGGGTATGTGATAGAATAACAGTGTATGGTGATGATATGTGTTTGGTGGATTTACAACGAGGTGAGTCATGCTTAATTCGATTGACGCAGAGGCGTATAATCCGATTTTGAGTTATAAATTAGACCCGGGTGAAATGGGAGTAGGTAGCCCATCTACCGCAATGCTGAGTGTCGAACATGTGGCAGGACATGAAACTGGAAACGTGGGACGTGCATATGCGGAGGCGGTTGCAAAAGGTGGATATGTGATTTATTCTGCGATAACCCTCGATATGAGGAAACGCGGTATGTTTCTTGCGGCGGTTGCTGGAAAGACAACGGTGGAGATTTATTATCCCAATGCGAAACCACAAAGGGCAAAATACGGAAATGCCACGTTATCCGTTGAGAGACGTTTGGAACTCGCTTTAAACGTACTTAAAAGTAGATTGACCTCGGAAAAGAACGAATATGTTAGAGAAAAGCTTCGAAGACAAATTTCGGAGATCAACAGCGCGCTTGCGATGATCAGAAATGGCAAGTTGGTGCCGTACAACATTAAAAATCTGGTGAGCTTTTATGCGTGATGAACTTTTGATCGTCGTGGACATGCAAAATGATTTTGTAACACCCGGCGGTGCACTGTATTTCAAATCTGCAGAAAGTGTTAAACCTGTGGTCGTTGATTGTGTCAGAGCGTACGTGGAAAAGGAACAGCACGTGATCTTCACTCAAGATTGGCATGTTCAAGATGATGTTGAATTCAAGCTTTTCCCGCCTCATTGTGTGGCCAACACGTTTGGCGCGGAACTTTTTGAAGAACTGAAAAAAACGATTGAGAACTACGAATATGTTTCTTTTGTCCACAAGAGAAAATTTTCCGCTTTTTATGGAACGAATTTGGACATTCTTTTAAAACAGTTGAATCCAACAAAGATCGGTATTTGTGGCGTTGCGACCAATATATGCGTTATGTACACCGCTGAAGAATTGCGCAACAGGGAATACAACGTGGTGCTTTACGAAAATGGAGTGGCTTCTTACGACGAAGCTTTGCATGAGTTTGCAATTTCTCAAATGAAGGATGTTCTCGGTGTGGAGATCGGAAAGTGGAGGTGAATCCTTTGCGTGGGAAACGTTTGGATCCAAGAGTATTCAAAGTACCCATCGATAGAATAAGAGCTGGGTATTATTCGGATAAATATTTTTCAAGATATGTGGAAGTCTTAAAAAGGGACCACCATCATCCGCGTGTACTCTATCAATATTTTCCGCGAAGGGATTCCGTTATTGTTGGTATAGATGAAGCACTTGCAATATTGAAGTTATGTACGGGTTACTACAAGGATGAAGAAAAGGCGACACGCTTGTTTGATGAATTGCTAAATGCCGAGAGAGAACTTCAAAACAACGTGTACGTTATGAACAGACAAGGTATTGAAGAGGCCAACCGTAAAAGGTGGGATCTTCGTGAGGCTCTCAATAAATTATGGATAGATAAGTTCAACGAGATTGAAGTCAGGGCTCTGTACGATGGCGAAGAAGCCCAAAACATGGAACCCATAATGACTATTGAGGGAGATCCAACTTATTTTGGCTACCTTGAGACGGTGTTACTTGGGGTAATTGCGCGTGGTAGTTCAACCGCAACGGCCGTGAAAAAGGTCGTCAAAGCTGCCCATAACAAGCCAATTCTTTTCTTCTCTGCCAGGTTCGATCACTATTGGGTTCAAGCGACCGACGGTTACGCGGCTTTTAAAGCCGGAGCAAATGTGGTCTCCACGGATGCCAATGCCGACTATTGGGGAGCAGAAGCCATGGGGACTGTACCTCACGCTTTAATAGCGGCGTACGATGGTTCTACATCGCGCGCAGCGATAAAATTTGACCAGCATGTGGACCCAAAGATCAACCGAATAATCCTTGTCGATTGGGAGAATGACGTGATAGGTACCACAGAGCGAATGATTAAGGATTTTTACGAATACGCAACTGGAGAACCCTACAAAGCGGGAGCACCACTGAACAAAGTAATTGGAAGTGGGGCAAAAAAAATATGGGGTGTGAGATTTGATACTTCCGGTTCTTTACGCGATGTATCCGTTACTCCTGTTGGAGAGAGTTCTTTGGGGGTGTGCCCAGAATTGGTGTGGAAGGCGAGAAAGAGCTTTGACGCGATGGGACTTAACGATTTAAAGATAATAGTATCAGGCGGATTTGATGCCGAAAAGATAGCACTTTTTGAGAAATTGAACGTTCCCGTGGATTCATATGGAGTGGGATCGTCACTTTTGAGAGAAAAAGTCGATATAACTGCGGACATAGTTGAAGTTAATGGAAAGTCTTGCGCAAAAGTGGGAAGAAGTAAAAAAGATTACTCAAGGCTTGAAAAAGTGGAGTATTGAAAAAAACTGATTTGAGGAGGTGTGCTATGGTTGAAAAAGGAACGTGGGTAATAAAAGAAGGCTTCGCTGACATGTTTAAGAACGGAGTCATAATGGATGTGACAACACCAGAACAGGCCAAGATAGCCGAAGAAGCTGGTGCCGTGGCGGTTATGGCGTTGGAACGCGTGCCGGCTGACATAAGAAAGGCTGGTGGTGTTGCACGAATGGCCAATGTTGGATTGATACGCAGGATCATGGAAGAGGTATCAATTCCCGTAATGGCTAAGGTTAGGATAGGACATATAGCTGAGGCAAAAATACTTGAATCCCTTGGAGTTGATTTCATAGACGAAAGTGAAGTGCTCACACCGGCTGATGACAAATTTCATATAAACAAATACGAATTCAAGGTTCCGTTTGTATGTGGAGCACGAGATTTGGGTGAAGCACTTAGAAGGATTGCCGAAGGGGCTGCCATGATACGCACCAAGGGTGAAGCCGGGACTGGTAACATTGTGGAAGCAGTTAAACACATGCGGGCGGTTATGGACGCGATTCGTAAGGCTACTTCCATGGTGGATGAAGAACTCGTTACATTCGCCAAAGAATTAAACGCTCCCGTGGAATTGTTGAGGATCGTTAAAGAACGAAAGAGATTACCAGTTGTTAATTTCGCAGCAGGTGGAGTGGCCACCCCGGCCGATGCGGCTTTGATGATGTTACTCGGTGCAGACGGAGTATTCGTGGGTTCGGGTATTTTCAAATCTTCTGATCCGGCAAAGATGGCAAACGCCATCGTGCAATCTGTTTTACATTACGACGATCCAGATGAACTCGTGAAAATCAGCGAAGATATAGGCCAACCTATGGAAGGCCAGGAAATAGAAACGCTTACTGAAAAACTCCAAGAAAGAGGTTGGTAAATCCGCTATTTGTTAGAAATAGGGCGCTGTTCCCAGCGCCCAATCTTTTTGTGAGGTGTATGGATGAAAATTGGTGTGTTGGGAATGCAAGGTGATATTGAAGAACATCTTGCAATGCTTGGAAAGATGGGAATTGGCACTTTTCGTGTGAAATCTGTGAAAACTCTTGACATGGCCGATGGACTCATAATTCCCGGTGGTGAAAGTACCACGATGCTTCGTTTGCTCAAACTCACGGGATTGTTTGAAGAGTTGAAAAAAAAGATACAAAAAGGGTTCCCCGTTTATGGCACGTGTGCGGGGATGATCTTGCTTTCCAAAAAAATCGTTTCGCATTCTGATCAAGACTCCCTCAACGTGCTCGACATCTCCGTAGCCCGCAATGGATACGGAAGGCAAGTGGAATCATTTGAGGCAGAACTCTCCATAGCTTCGATTGGTGAAAAGCCATTCAAAGCCATCTTCATTCGTGCGCCCCTGATCGTGAGGGTCGGAAAGGGTGTGGAAACTTTAGCCACTTATGAAGGAGTTCCCGTCATGGTACGCAGTGGAAATATTTTGGCTTCTTCATTTCATCCAGAGCTTTCAAACGATTCAAGAATACACGAATTATTTCTTAGGATGGTGAAAAATGCTCCTCGTGGTTGATGTTGGAAACACCCAAACGGTTCTTGGCTTGTGGAACGGAAAGGAAATCGTTGAGAGATGGCGTATAGGAACTGCCAACATATCGACTGAAGATGAGCTTTTAGTTCATGTGAACCACTTTCTTGACTTTTCTGGATACGATTTTAAAAACATCGAAGGAGTTTGTGTGGCTTCCGTTGTTCCCCAATTGAACGGTACTTTCAGATATTTTTCAGAGAAATATTTGAAATGCCCTCCGATTTTTGTGAAAGCCGAAAATGTGGAATGGTTAGAATGGCGAGTAAAGACACCGGCTGAAATTGGAGCAGATAGGGTGGCCAATGTGGTTGCAGCGCGTGAGCTTTTCGTGAAAAATACCGTGACGGTGGATTTTGGGACGGCAATCACACTCGATGTGCTTACAGATGGCTATGAGGGTGGGGCAATCCTTCCAGGTCCACATACGGCGATGAAATCCTTGTTTTCCAGCACGGCAAAGCTCCCATTTGTGGATGAAAAACTTCCACCGTCTTCAGTGGGAAAGGATACCGCTACCAACATACAATCTGGTGTTATGCTTGGCACCGTTATAGCAATTGACGGTTTGATCCGGCGTTACGAAAACGAATTGTCCCAAAAGTTCAAAGTTATTTCCACAGGTGGAGACGGAGAATTGTTTTCAAAAATATCTCAGCGGATAACGAAATACGTTCCAAATCTGACTTTGTTTGGTGTCGCGATCTACCACGAGAAGATTTCAAAAACATGAAAGCATTACTTGTAAACCCCTATATTTACGATGTTTCCGCTTATGATTATTGGTTAAAACCTGTGGGATTACTGTACATAGCCCGCGCGCTAAAGAAAGCGGGTGTAGAGGTGAAATTGCTCGATCTCCTGGATCGACATCTGCCGGGGAATAATTCTCGTGATGGTCCATACGGTACGGGGAAATTTTATTCTGTGGTTGTAAAATCGCTGATGGGTGAATACAATATTCCAAGATATTTAAAGCGTTATGGCGCTCCGGAGAAGATGTTCGATATTTTAGATTTCTCCCCGGATGTTGTGTTGATTACGTCCATGATGACTTACTGGTACGGTGGAGTGTTTGAAACGATAAGAATGGTAAAAAAACACTTCAACGTTCCCGTGATACTCGGTGGAAATTACCCAACTTTGCTGCCCGAACACGCTAAATTTTCGGGAGCCGACGTGATCGTGGAAGGTGATGGAATTCCAATAATTTACAATATTTTGGAAGAGATCACTGGAACAAAGCTTGAGCGTCCCGTTAATGGAAATTGGTTTGAACAGTTAACGCCTGATTACTCACTTTATTCGTCATTAGAATCGGCAGTTGTCCACACGAGTTTTGGTTGCCCCTACCGATGCACGTATTGTATAGCTTGGAAAAAGGGATTTAAAGTCAGAACGGTAAAATCCGTTTTGAAAGAAATAGAAGAGTTAAAAAATTTCGGTGTGAAAGATATAGCATTTTACGATGACGCGATCCTCGTAAAACGTGAACGATTCAAGGAAATTTTAAAGCACCTTCCATCTGGTATCCGTTATCATCTTCCAAATGGAATACACGCGCGCCTTTTAGATGAAGAAACGGCCAAACTTCTAAAAGAAAAGCACTTTTACACTATTCGAATTGGTTATGAAACGGGAAATGAAGCTCTTCAAAAAAGAACGGGGGGCAAAGTGAACAACTCGGCATTTGAACGTGCAGTTGAACTGCTGAAAAAAGCCGGATTTGAGTCAAAAGACATAGGTGTTTACTTGATCGTTGGTCTTCCCGGTCAAAGTTTTGAATCGGCTCTTGAAGATGTAAAACATGTTGTAGAGATCGGGGCAAAGCCCGTGATCAACGAGTACACGTTGATCCCTGGCTCGGCAGATTGGGAAGATGCGCTAAGACGAGGACTCATCGATGAAAATGTGGATCCCTTAATGTTGAACAATTCCCTGCTCTCTTACTGGTGGAAAGCCTCGATGGGCATAGAGAAAGTTAACGTTTTAAAGAGGATCGTTCAACGTTACACAAATGGAAAAATTTCTGCTAACGAAGTCCTCAAGATCAGATTAGATGAAAAATTTGCTTTCAAAGGTTTTTGAAAACGTTTCAAAAAAGTTCTTGTTCAAAAGGCGCTTTCCACTGCTTTTATCGACGTATATGAGATTTTCTTCGATCATGGGCATTTCCATCGTGCTGCAGTTGTACATGATCGATTTGGGGGCCAATCTTTTTCATGTTGGTTTGCTTTCGACGCTAAGGGGCATTGCGGCGGTGAGCTTTAGCCCCATATGGGGTATTCTTTCTGACAGAAAAGACAGAAAGTCTTATTTGATATTGTCGAGCTTTATCTCGCTGATCGTTTTGTTGTTTTATCCAACGGCTTCTACGGTGATCTTGCTTATGGTGTTAGTTTTTATCTTCTCTTTGGCTAATGCGGGGTTTAATCCAATCGCCACTGCGCTCTCTTCTGAAAGTTCGGAAAAGAGGGGGATTGAAATATCTTTTTTCAATTCGGCATTGGCAGCGGGCAACTTCACATCTCGTGTGATGATGGGAGTTTTTCTCATTTGGATCTCGGTTAGGGTTTCCCTGTGGCTTTTTGCGCTCGTTTTTGCCTTCAGCATCATACCACTTTTCTTCATAAAAGAGAGAGAAAGGAATCCAAAATTCGCGAGAAAAAGAAATTTTTTGATGAACGTTGAAGATTTTCATTTGATGAAAAACAACGGTTTGTGGAGTGTTTACATCGCATCTTTCATGAGGCAAGCGGGTACAAGTGGCTGGCTTTCTCTCATAGCAGTTTATTTGGTTTACGCCGTAAAATTGTCCCCTTCTACCGTGGGATTCATTTCCGGGTTAAATCCGTTGGTTCAAATATTTTCCACTTTGTATTTCGCAAAACTTGTCGAAAAAAGAAACGCCAAGCAAGTTATGATCGTCGGAATGTTGTTGAGCGCTCTGTCGCCCTTTCTCTTGGCGATCGTGAAAAACTCAATCGGAGCTTCCATCGCTTTTGGTATTTTGGGGTTGGGTTATGGGGCTTTTATATCCGGAACGACCACGTACATCTCTTTTGCAACCCCTTCCGATCTTCGTGGAAGGTTTATGGGACTATTCAGTTCTTCGAGATCTATGGGCTCGATCGTGGGGCCACTCGTCGCGGGAGGCGTGGCAACCATTTTGGGATATAAGTTCATGTTCTTCTTAATGGTTGCTTTTGAGATCGCCTCGTTTTTCGTGATAAAAGAATTTTTTAAAGAGAAAGATTTTTCAACGAAATGACGAAAAAGAACCAGTGTGGTATACTAATTTTAGTATTTTAATTGTTTGGAAAAGATTGAGGAGGGTGTATAATATTTTCAATCGTGTACAAAGATGCTGAACCTTATATTGAGTTTAAAGACTTTTTGAGTGTGATTGCCGCTATATTCCCATTCTTGGCGGTGCTTTTTGTATTAGATATTTTTAAAAAGCTCTCTTTGCAGATTTCTGCTTTGGCTTTGATCTTCTTTTCAGTATACATAATCTGGTGCTTTCACATGATTTTAAAGTCAAAAGGCTACGGTATTGGTTCGTGGTTTAAAATGCTTACATTTGGCCCTGATTTGGTGTGGAGTATCATAATGTTCCCCGCCGTTTTGGGGATATATCTACCGACGGTCTTTTTAACTTCTTATATTTGGAACGGAAAGTTGGTTTTAGGGGAGTTACTGATAAACCCCCAACCACTTTTGGGAGTCATAACCGTGGGACTGTTTTTTCCGGTAGCCGAGGAAGTTATTTTTAGAGGCGCTTTGTACAGTTATCTTGAAAGGGTATTCTCGGCAGAATTTTCCATAGTCATGACATCGGTTGCTTTTGCGGTTGTACATCCTTTTGAAGATTGGATGAGAAGTTTTGTTCTCGGAATGATTCTAAATTTGCTATACTATAAGAGAAGGACTCTGACCGTTCCGGCAACGATCCATGTTATGGTGAACTTATTGTATTTATCGCTGATGTATTTGCATCTGTTAAGGGTCTGAAAGAGGTGGTTGATCATGTTTAATAAATTTTCGAAACGAGCGGCTCAGGTTTTTGTAAATGCCCAAGACGAAGCCAGGTCTCTGGGTCATTCTTACGTTGGAACCGAGCATTTGCTTTTGGGTATAATGAAAGCGGCTAACGGTGAAGCTTACAATGTCCTCCGTGAGCATGGTGTGGATTATTCTTCGCTCAGACAGGAAGTTATCTCCGTTGTGGGCGCTGGAATAGCACGGGAGAATTTTTCCTCTCCTCAAATGACTCCAAGGGCGAGAAAAATTATAGAGTTGGCGTATGAAGAGGCGCAAATACTCAAACAAAATTATATATCTACCGAACACATACTTCTCGCCATGTTGAGAGAAGGTGAGGGAGTTGCGGCGCATATTCTTAGAAAGTTTGGCATAGATCTTTCGGAAATGAGACGTGAGCTTATAGATGAGATCGGGGGATTTTCAAGAGAGAGAGAGTACGAAGACGATGGGTTCACCAAGCGAGGTCATGAAATGCCCAGAACTGTTAAAACTTTGGAAGGCCTTGGGGTGGATTTAACAGAAGAAGCGAGAAAGGCAAAATTAGATCCCGTTATCGGACGCGAGCGAGAAATTGAAAGAATCATGCAAATTTTATCGAGACGCAAGAAAAACAATCCGGTTTTAATAGGAGAACCCGGCGTGGGGAAAACTGCGATTGTTGAAGGGTTGGCTCAGAAGATCGCAGCGGGTGATGTTCCCGAACTTTTGAAGGGTAAGATCATATTTTCATTGGATATAGCCGCTCTCATCGCGGGCACCAAATATCGTGGAGAGTTCGAAAAAAGACTGAAAAAGGTTATAAATACGGTTAAGGATGACAAAAATATAATACTCTTTATAGATGAGATTCACACCATCGTTGGTGCTGGAGCTGCCGAAGGTGCGGTTGACGCGGCGAATATACTCAAACCTCCCTTATCGAGAGGTGAAATTCAAATAATAGGATCAACCACCCCTGACGAATACAGACAGTACATAGAAAAAGATGGGGCACTCGAGAGGAGATTTCAAAAAATACTTGTAAGTGAGCCCTCTGTTGAGCAAACGATTGAAATACTTGAGGGATTGAAGTCGAAGTACGAGGTCCATCATGGGGTTAAATACACAGAAGATGCACTTGAGTTGGCCGTTAAATTGTCACAGCGCTATATAACCGATCATTATCTTCCAGATAAAGCGATAGACGTGATAGATGAGGCAGGTGCAAGGGCAAGGTTGAAGAAATTGGTGATCCCGGAAGAGATCAAGAAACTCGAAGAACGAATAAAATCCATTCAGGAAGAAAAGGAGTTAGCTGTGGCGAGACAGGATTACGATCGGGCGGCTGAGGTGAGATTGAAAGAGCGAGAATTGCAGCAAAAGCTCAACGATAACTACAACAGATGGAAGAAAAAAGGTGAAACTGAAATTGTTACCATAAGGGTTAACGACATATCAAAAACCGTTTCCAATTGGACTGGTATTCCCCTGACAAAAATTGAAAAAACCGAAAGTCAGAGGCTGTTGAAACTTGAGGAAGAATTGCATAAAAGAATAGTCGCTCAAGAGGAGGCCATAAAGGCCGTTTCGAGGTCGATACGACGTGCTCGCTCTGGCTTGAAAGATCCGCGTCGCCCCATGGGCTCTTTTATGTTTTTAGGTCCCACAGGTGTTGGAAAAACCGAACTCGCAAAAGCGCTCGCAGAGTACCTGTTTGGGAATGAAAATGCACTTATAAGGATTGACATGTCCGAATACATGGAGCGCTTCGCCGTTTCCAGGCTCGTTGGAGCACCCCCAGGATATGTTGGATACGAAGAAGGTGGAACGCTTACCGAAAAAATCCGAAGACGCCCGTTTTCCGTTATATTGTTGGATGAAATAGAAAAGGCACATCCGGACGTTTTCAATCTGTTACTTCAAATACTCGACGATGGTAGGTTGACGGATTCACAAGGTCATACCGTTGATTTTAGAAACACGATCGTGATCATGACTTCCAACCTTGGAGGAGAGATCATAAACAAAACCAAACACGCCATGGGATTTGTTGAAGAGACAAGCGAGAAAGCTTCGTATGAATCTATGAAATCCATAGTTATGAACGAAGTTAAACGTACGTTCAGACCGGAGTTTCTCAACAGGCTTGATGAAGTGATCGTCTTCCATTCCTTAACGAGGGAACACATTGGAAAGATCATAGACATATTGCTCAGTGATGTTCGCAAACGACTTAGCGAGCGTGGTTTAAGGCTCGTGATCGGCAAAAAAGCGAAAGAGATGCTCATATCCAGAGGGTTCGATCCCATTTACGGTGCAAGACCGCTCAAACGCGAGATTCAAAGAGACATTGAGGATCCGCTTTCGGAGGAGCTGTTATCGAATAGATTTGAAAACGGTGATACGATCGTAGCCACCGTCAACAAAGGGAGAATTTCATTTAGAAGAAAAAAGAAGAAAGATAAAGATAACAAGGTAGTGCTTAGTGAAACAGGGAAAGGATAAGAAGACTTACATTTGCTCAAATTGTGGATACAGATCTAACAAGTGGTTTGGCAAGTGCCCGCAATGTGAAGAATGGAATACGGCAGTGGAAATTGAGGGGGCATCTTTTAATGCCCCCTCAACAACCAACTTTAAATCTTCTACCGCGTCTGTAGATGTTCAAGAACGGTTGGTAACTTCCATGAAAGAAATGGATCGCGTACTTGGTGGAGGGTTGACTCCCGGAAGTGTGATTTTGGTGGCTGGCGGGCCCGGAATGGGGAAATCGACGTTGCTTTTGGAATATGCCAGTGCACTCGCCAAAGTTGGAGATGTGTATTACGTAAGTGGAGAAGAGTCTGTTCCACAGATACTTTCGAGAGTTAAAAGGCTTGGTGTCGAGAACGACAAACTTTTTTTGTCATCCACTGTGAACGTTGATGAGGTGTTGGCATCGATCAAAGAAAAACCTGTTGCTCTGATCTTTGACTCCATTCAAACCGTTCACACGACTGGAATGAATGCCTTAACTGGAAGTATCTCTCAGATGCGTGAGTGCGTGGTTAGGCTCGTGGAGTACGCCAAATCTTCTGATACTTCTGTTTTTATAATTGGCCACATAACGAAGGGGGGGAATATAGCAGGTCCTATGGTACTTGAACACATGGTTGATACGGTTCTTTATCTTGAGGGTGAACCACGATCGGGAAGAAGAATTTTGAGAGCCATCAAAAACAGGTTTGGTCCCACGGAAGAAATAGCCGTGTACGAAATGAAAAAGAACGGAATGGTGGAAATTTCGGATCCATCCCGCATTTTTGCCGACATGGAATCTGAAGAAGCTGGAAACGCAATATCAATAGTTGTTGAGGGCACGAGATCGTTGATGATTAACATTCAGGCTTTAACAACGTCAAATCGAAAATCAACTCCCATCAGAATAGCGCGGGGCTTTGAAAACACGAGATTGCTCATGTTAACGGCTTTGGTTTCAAATTACCTTGGTGTTTCCTTTGAAAATCGTGATGTTTATCTCAACGTACTTGGGGGATTGAAAATATCCGATCCGGGGGTGGATCTTGCCGTTATAGCTGCTTTGTACTCTTCTGCAAAGCACATCGCCTTTCCATCTAAAACGGTTTTTGTGGGAGAAGTTGGGCTTGATGGTAAGGTGAGGAGCGTTCAACAAATGCAAATGCGGATCACTGAAGCTAAAAGGTTGGGAGTAAGGCGTGTGATCACTTCTCATCAGTTTGAAGGAGATGGCGTTGCAAAGGCCAAAACGGTGAAAGATGCCATAGCAAAAGCTCTCTCTGGGGATGAGTAAAATGGATTACCAAGAGATATTAAAGATGCTCGTACTTGTTTCTCCGGGAACACCCCTCAGAAATGCCATAGACGATATAATGAGAGGTGATAACGGCGCTCTCATATTTTTTGTTCAAGATCCAAAAGAATATGTGAAAAAAGGAATAATTCAAATCGGTTTTGAGCTCAACTGTCCCTTTACGCCAAACAAATTGTACGAGTTGGCTAAAATGGATGGAGCGATAGTTGTCTCCGAAGATCTGAAAACTATTTGGTACGCCAACGTTCACATCGTGCCCGACAGCACAATTCCAAGTTTCGAAACGGGGACACGCCACAAAACTGCCGAAAGATTGGCCATTCAAACTGGGAAATTGGTAGTTTGCATTTCTCAGCGAAGAAAAGTGGTAACGCTGTATCGTGACAATTGGAGACACATGTTAAACGATGTTTCGTTCATCGTTATGCAGATGAACCAAGGGTTAAGGGCGGTGGAAAGATACAGGAGTAATTTTGATAAGGGAATTGCCTCGTTGGATATAATGGAGATAGAAAATCGCGTCACGCTTTTTGATGTTGTCGAAGTCCTCGACAGGGGAATAACTGTGCTCCAAATTTCTAAAGGACTAAACTTTTATTTAGCCGAGCTTGGAAATGCGGGAACTCTTGCAAAGGTCCATCTTGAAGAACTTCTTTATGAGGTCGAAGAAATTTTGAACTTGCTCATAATGGATTACGCAACCGAAGAATCCATAGGGAAAGAACACGATCCGTCAAATGTTTTTTCATCTTTGATGGAAAAAGAAAACGTGAATGTGGACTCCATCGCCAGCGTTTTGGGATATAAAGAGCAAAAAGCACAGCTTTTTGAATTTATGGCACAGCCCAGGGGCTACAGGTTGCTCAGAAATATTCCAAGAATTCCCATGAGTGTGGCCAAGAACATGATAAAAAGATTCAAAAATCTCTCTGGTCTGCTGAATGCATCTTTTGATGAACTCACAACGGTGGAGGGAATCGGTGAAAAACGTGCAAAAGCTATAATGAACGGAATAATTTCTTTGAGAAACAGGGCAAACCTTCGATAAAAATTTTTCAAAAAACAGGGGGAATGTTTTATGAAATGGGTGTTGAGTTTATTACCAACGTTGTTGGGGCTTTATTTGGGATATGAATTGCACCCCTTTATTGGTATTTTGCCAGGAGGAGTTATAGGAGTTTCAATTGGAATCGTTTTTTACTTTTTGGCCAGCGATCTTCAAGGTAAAAAAATAGAACCTATCGGATTTTCAGTGGGACTCGCGGCTTTTGCTATTTTCGTATCCATTGGTAATTTTATCGTCGGGGATTTTCTCGTGAAAGATTTTATAACTGTGACTGTTGGAAAGTCCATAATCGTTTTGATGGCACTCTTTGGTGCGATCTTGATCGTCAAGAGGATAGAACTGTCACATTTTTTTGATTGGAAACGTTCTTCAAATTACGGAAGTTTCATATTTGACACTTCTGCACTCTTGGAAGATAAGATACTCGATCTTTTTGGCATAGGTCTCTTCAACAGCAAGGTGATTGTTCCTCAATTCGTGCTCGCGGAGCTGCAAAAATTGGCTGACAGCACGGATGATGAAAAGAAAGAAAAAGGGCGCAGAGGATTTGAAATTGTGGAAAAGATAAGAAAATTGCCAGACGTTAAATTGGTAATAGACGATACCATAGTGTACGAGGATGGAAAAGTAGATGAAGAAGTTGTTCGCTTGGCACGTAAATTCAACGGGCAAATCGTTACCCTCGATTACAATTTAACGAAAGTTGCGCAGCTTCAAGGTGTTAAAGTTTTAAACCTAAATCACTTGGCAGAATTGCTTAAACCAACTTTGTTACCTGGCCAACGAGTTTCAATTCACATAATTAGGCGAGGGAAAAACAAAGAGCAAGGTATAGGATTTACCGAGGATGGTACGATGATCGTCGTCGAAGACGGTGGGAATTTTGTGGGAACGCAACGTGATATCGTTATAACAAACATACTTAGAACCAACGCTGGGAAACTACTGTTTGGGAGGATAAAACTCAAATCATGATAACTGCCATATTGCTTTGTGCCGGAAAATCCACGAGATTTTCCGGTGGTTTGGAGAACAAAACACTTTACAGGGTGAATGGTAAACCCCTATTTTTATACTCATTAGAGGTTTTCGAGAGCTGGGGCGTGAGCAAAGTGGTGTTGGTCGTTCGAAAGCATGACTTGAAAGTGTTCAAGGAATTCACAGTGCAATTTAACAACATCGAAATTTGTTTTGGTGGTGAAAGACGCCAGGATTCGGTTATGCACGCGTTGAGTATGATTCCAAATGAGGATAGGGTGCTCATACACGACGGTGCAAGGCCTCAGCTCTCTGAAGAATTGATAGAAAGGGTAACAAACGCCATTTCGAAAGGAAGATGCGTTGTACCGGTGATACCGAGTGACGATAGCCTTCGAATAAAAAGAGAGGGAAAACTCTTTTCACTTGATAGGTCTAAAGTTTACAGAATGCAGACTCCCCAAGGATGTATAGCTGGGGAATTGAAAGATCTTTACAAACGCTTCTCGGACTTCCATTTGTACGACGATGCGGCTGCGTTCGAAAGGGCCGGCATGGAGATCTTTCCGATAGAAGGTGATAGAAAGAACGTAAAGATCACCACTAAAGATGACCTCATATTTTGGAACGTGGAGAATCGCTCATGACCTATTATTTGTTCTTGCTCGCGATTCCAGCCATATTTTTGGGATGGACCTTGGGATACAACAACATGTCTGCACTTTTTGGGCCACCGGTTGAGGCTGGCATCATAAAATATCGAACAGCCACCATATTGGCCGCCATTTTTATAGTGTTGGGAACTCTGCTGGGTGGAAGTTCTGGGATGGAAACGATAAGTTCCATCGCCACCACCGCCACTCTTACGGCGATAAGTGCTTCGGTGGGGACTGCCATTGTCGTGTTGGTAATGTCGGCATTTTCTTTACCGGTTTCGATGACTCAAGGAATTGCCGGTGCGTTGATCGGGATAGGCATTATCGATCACACCACTCGGTGGGGGATAGTGGAGAAAGTCATTTTAATGTCGACGATCGCACCCTTTGCTTCGATCATCATAGCGTACGTATTCCACAGGTTGATATCCATTTTTTACAACAAACTCGGTTCCATAAGGGCGAAAGGGACATTTGTTCGTTTGCTCTCTTTGGCGGTGGGTATCTACACGGCCTATTCGTTTGGAGCGAACAACGTTGCGAATGTGACGGGAGCTTTTGTGGGAAAAGGGATGTTCAACATCCAACAAGCGCTTATCTTTGGAGCTATCGCCATGGCTTTTGGCGTTTTAACATCGAGTAGAAAAGTTATACACACGGTTGGTGGGGGTATAACGAGTTTGGAACCATTTGATGCGGCCGTTGCTTTGCTTTCAGAAGCGTCTACCTTGCTCATATTTTCAATAATAGGAGTTCCAATTTCTGCCGTTCAGGCGATCGTTGGAGCGGTTATCGGTGTGGGTTTTGTTAAGGGAACAAAGATGATAAATTCCAAAACGTTGATCAAAGTCATTTCAGGTTGGGCAGCTACCCCCATTGCCACGGGAGCAATTGCTGTTATAATATACTTGGTACTGAAAATGTGGAGGTGAGACATGTCGCTCCTGTTCGGTAAAAAAGAAAATGAAGTGATAGGTTCTTTCAAAAAGCATTTGCAAGTTGTCCACAAAGTCGTGTCAAATACCTTTAGAATGTTCGATGTCCCAGACTCGGAAAGAGAAAACGTGGTGAAAGACGTTAGAAAATACGAAACTGAGGCTGATTCTATAAGGAGAAACACCGAGACTCTCATGTATTTGGGGGCTTTCCTGGCTCACTCACGTGGAGACATGTTGGGCCTCATTGAAGCGGTGGATAAGATAGCCAACAAGGCGGAGACGGTGGCTGACGTTATTTACCTTCAAAACTTGAAAATTCCAGATTCCCTGTTGAAGAGATATAAAGAAGAGTACGAATATTCCATGAACGCTTACAACGCGCTTGAAAAAGCCATTGAACTTTTGTTTGAAAACACCGAGGAGACCAAAAAATTTGTCTTGGAAGTTGAAAAGTGGGAAAATGAAGGTGACAAGGTGGAAAGGAATTTGATGATCGATATATTCAAATTAGATTTGGAACTCGCCCGTAAGATTCAACTTCGAGAGCTTGCCCTTCAAATAGGAGATATTGCAGACCGGAGTGAAGATGCTTCCGATAGAATAGAAATAATAATTTTAAAAACGAGTGCGTGAAATATGGGAGAATTGAGAGACGTTTCCAATGTCATAAAAACCATGAAAAGGCTTAGAGCTCCAAATGGGTGTGAATGGGATGCAAGGCAAACCCATGAGAGTTTGAAGCCTTACATGATAGAGGAAGCATTTGAGGTTGTTGATGCGATCGCTTCAAAAGATTCAGATAAGTTGAAAGAAGAGTTGGGAGATGTTCTCTTACAAATTCTTTTTCACTCTTTGATCGCCGAAGAAGAAGGGGACTTTGATTTTTACGATGTGGCAAAAGAGTTGAATGCCAAGCTGATAAGACGTCATCCGCATGTTTTTGGTTCTGAAAAGGGCTACTCTTATGAAAGGTGGGAAACCATAAAAGCCATTGAGAAAAAAGGGAAAAAGCGAAAGCTCGGAGAAATAAACCCGGCTCTTCCAGCGCTTTCGATGGCCAGACGCGTTCAGGAAAATGCCGCGGAATACAATTTCGACTGGAAGTCGGCAGAGCCGGTTTTTGACAAAGTACTCGAAGAAATTGACGAATTGAAATGTGCCACCACTCAGGATGAACGTGTTGAAGAAATAGGCGATCTCATTTTTGCCGTTGTGAATCTTGCAAGGCATTTGAACATCGATCCGGAAGTTGCAGTCAGAAAGTCAACTGCGAAATTCATAGATCGTTTTGAGCGTATGAATGAAATAGCCGAAAAAGAAGGGATGGAATTTAAATCTCAACCAATTGAGATAATGGAAAAACTCTGGCAAAAAGCCAAAGAGGGGAGTGAAAGATCTTGAGGAAAGTTTTGTTGTTTTTATCCATTCTTGGAATGGCGAGTATCATATCTTTTGCCGCGTCGGGAACCACATCATCGGTTAGCACCCCAGCATCTAAAATGGTGGTGGCAACGGTGAATGGCCAACCGATTTACGCAAACGTTCTGCAAAATGCAGCCAACATAGGACAGACACTTTTGGCGATAAGAAAGGTGAATCCCAAAATGTATCAGCTTCTTCTGTCCTCAAAAGCCGGAACAGATTTCTTGAAGGCTTACAATCGTTCTGTACTGGATGATTTGGTGAACTCCGTTCTCATGGAACAAATAGCGTACAAAGACTACGACATCAAAGTAACCACCCAAGAAGCGTTGAACAGAGTTAAACAACAGGTTGCCAAAATGTTGGTCACCTATAACATAACAAAAGAACAATTTTCGCAATATTTGCAGTCTCAAGGGTATGGAAATTTAAGTCAGTTTGAGGAAAATTCCATTTTTACAGCCAAATTTTCCATGACGGTAGAACTTTTGAGAAAGGCAGTTACCTCTTCTGCCACCGTCAGCAAAGAGGAGATAAAGCAGTATTACAACGCCAACATCAACTCCTTTAAAACACCAATGCAGATAAATGTGGAGCACATTTTGCTCAATTCTGAAGCGACCGCGAACAAGGTTTTAAAACAAATAAAATCCAACGCGATCACGTTCGAGTCGGCAGCGGCTAAGTATTCTCTTGATGTTCAAACGAAGAACAAAAACGGAGATATCGGATGGATTCCCAAAGGCAAGAACATGCCTAATTATGAGGCTAATCTCTTTAACGCCCAAATTGAGCAGGTGATCGGTCCCGTTAAAACTTCATACGGTTGGGAGCTTTTCAAAGTTATTGGAAAGAAAAGCGCCTCGACCAAAAGCTTGGCCGAAGTTTCCAATCAAATAAAAAACACCCTTATTGTTAAAAAACAAGAGAAACTTTGGAGTGACTGGTTGAACACCGTATTTAAGAAATTCAAGGCAAACAGTAAAATAAAGATAAAGATATAAAAAGCAAAATGGTGGATGACTCAGGTGCTCATCGAGCGTGAGCACCTTGTCATTTGGGAAATGAGGTGAAATGATGGCCGTAACAAAAGAAGAGGTGATGAACGCCCTTAGATCTGTGATGGATCCGGAAATAGGCTTGGACGTTGTTTCACTTGGTCTTGTGTATGATGTTGACATTTCGGAATCAGGAGAGGTGAAGATCAAGATGACCATGACCACTCCCGGTTGTCCGCTGGTTGGGATGATGACGGAAGACGCCAAAAATGTGTTGGAGTCTGTTGAAGGGGTGAAATCCGTTGAAGTGGAGCTCGTGTGGGATCCACCGTGGACTCCGGATATGATAGAACCAGAGGTGAGAGCGAGACTTGGCATCTAAGAGAAACTGGAACGTCAAATCTGTGCTCGATTGGACGACAAAATATTTGAGTAAGATTTCAAAATCTCCGCGCACAGACGCGGAGATCCTTTTGGGTTATGCGATGAAAAAAGATAGGTTGTGGTTGTACGTTAATTACGACTTGGAGCTTTCTTCTGACATTCTTGATAAATATCGTGAAGTCGTCAAACTCAGGTACAACGGAATGCCAATTCAGTATATAACTGGTGAGAAAACTTTTATGGCTTTGAATTTCAAGCTGAACGATAAAGTTTTGGTGCCACGACCCGAGACAGAAGAGCTGGTCGAACGCCTTCTAATGGATGCGAGGGCAAACGGGTGGAAAAAGTTTTTGGATGTTGGGACCGGCAGCGGTGTCATAGCAGTTTCCATCGCCAAGTACATTCCAAATGCAGAGGTTTGGGCCATTGATGTAACTGAAGATGCGTTAAAACTCACACTGGAAAATGCCAAAAGAAATGGAGTTTCTGAGAGAGTCCACGTACACAAAGGTCATCTTGAGCTCGAAAATTTGGACGTTGTGATTTCAAACCCACCGTATCTCACCGAAGATGAATGGGAAAAGCTCGAGGAATTACATGGAGAACCCGTGGAAGCTTTGGTTGGTGGAAAAGATGGAAACGGTGTGTACGAAGAAATAATTCATAGGTATTCTCCAAAACGCTTCTATTTTGAAATAGCTCATCCATTTAGATCATCCTTGAAACGTCTTTTTGATGAGAACAATCTCAGGTATGAAATCTTCAAAGATCTTTCGAACAGGGATCGAATAGCGATTGTTTGGAGGGAAGATGGCACGTCTACTTTTGGTTGAAGACGATCCGACAATGCGTGAAATCATGAAACTTTACTTTGAAAAGTCACACGAAGTGTCTCTTGCTGAGGATGGAATCTCGGCTGTTAAACTCATAAATGAAGAATTCTTCGACATCATCATACTCGATCTCATGCTTCCAAAACTCAGCGGAAACTCAGTGGCACAAGTCGCAAACGCGAAGGGAATTCCAGTGATAATGGTGACCGCAAAGAATTCTGAAAACGACATTCTCAACGGTTTAAAGTTGGGAGCGATCGATTACGTCACCAAACCATTTTCACCAAAGGTTCTCCTTGTCAAAGTCGAAAACTTCTTAAAACGTTTGTCAACCAAGCCAAAATTCCCGACAATAGACGTATTTTCAAGAACGTTGATCACAAAAGATACGAGAGTGGCTTTAAGCCCCACGGAAACTTCGTTACTTTCAGAAATGATGAAAGAACCCGGGAAAGCCTTTGGAAGAAAAGAACTCATGAGTTTGGTGTGGGGTGAACAAAGAGTCTCCGAAAGAATAGTGGATGCAACCGTGAAGAATCTCAGAAAGAAACTCAAAAATACCGGCGTTGAAATACGAACGATCGTCGGTGTGGGATACACGGTGGAAATAAAATGAGATTGTCGAGAAAGTTTTTGCTTTACGTCATACTGCCAGTTTCTGTAATGGGGATCTTGATGATGCTTGGAACCAAAAACATGTTTAACGAGCAGTTCAACAGATTTGTACGCGGTAGGATCGAACTGAGGATGCTCTACGAACTCAATCCCTACACGCAAAATTCAAAAATGAAGAAATTGGAGCGGGCGAAAAGAATAACGGCGGCAAGAATAATACTCACATTCGTTGTAGCCTTTGGGGCATCCATAGCGGTTGCGCTTGTTCTCTCTGAAATATTTCAAAGGAAAGTTTCCAGTGTTATCAATGAAGTTTCAAAGGCCGCAGATAAAATGGCTTACGGTGAAAAAGTTGAAATTCAAAATTCAAATTTTTCGATCGAGATAGAAAAACTGACCAAGAGCGTCACAAGACTTTCCCAAAAGTTGAAGTCACAATCAATGGCACGGCAAGCCATGACTTCAAGTGTTTATCACGAGATAATGACCCCTTTGGGAGTAATCAAGATGCAGTTGGAAGCTTTAAAGGATGGAATAATGTTGTACAATCCTGCTCTCGTTGAAAAGATGATATCGAATGTTGATCACATCTCTCGAGTTCTCAAGGATCTCAAAAACATAGAAGGTGGCGAACTCAAATATTCTCGAGAAAGGTTTGACGCCGGTTCGGAATGCAACGAGGTGTGCAAGATATTCACAGGCGTTTTTGAATCCCGTGGAGTGCGTTTGAAATGTTCCATTCAAAGTGCTGAAATTACGGCTGACCGTCAGAGATTTAAGCAAGTTATCTTCAACCTTATGTCCAACGCGGCCAAATACACATCCCCAAGTGGCTTGGTAAATGTAAAACTCGACTCAGAGGGGATCGAAATTTTCAACACTTTTGAATATGAACCTCCCGTTCCTTCTGATTATGGTGAGGGTTTGAACTTTGTCAAAAACTTTTGTGAGTTTTACGGATGGAATTTCTTCTTTGAAAAAGTTGAAAAGGGGATCAAAGCGAGAATAGTTCTGCATCCATTACGAAGAGTGTGAATCAAAAAAGTTAGATATGCGAAAAGTGATGTAAAATAGGAAGGTAAAAAATAAAAAGGTTTGGGGGAATCTTTATGAAAAAGAAGAGTCTCGTATTTTTGCTGTCCGCTTTTTTGATGTTTAGTTTTGGAGTTACGGCATTTTCATCCACATATCTACTAAGGCCGGGAGATGTTATAAGTGTGCAGGTTTATGGCAACACGGATCTTACAGGACAATATACCATTGGGCCAGACGGGCATGTGCAGATTTTTCCGGTGGGTGACATTTATGCCCAATCTCTCAGCGTTCAATCGCTTACAGAAATTGTCACAAAAAAATTGGAAAGATTCATTTCAAATCCACAGGTGACGATTTCCATTCAAAAGTATGCCCCCTTCGTCGTGTACGTTCTTGGAAGTGTGAAAACTCCTGGGGC
>WFSH01000275.1 GCA_015486145.1 Mesoaciditogaceae bacterium | reverse complement strand
TTTGAATCTTCTTGGATTTTCACGATTTCACTGGCATATTTTTATACGTTATACAAACTCAATTTATCAAATTCATTTGATCTACTCAATACGTTAATAATATCAACCTTTGTGACACTTCAATCAGAATTATCTCTTTTAAAATTGAAAATGAAGTTCGTACTTTTCATTTTATTGTACTCCGGACTATTCTATAGCATTATGTATTTTGCTATAGTGTGGTTAGCTTCACGGTCCATAAGTATGTATGGGTTTCTCACCTTAGAATTGATCATCTATTTTATGTCTCTGATTGCTTCGAAGAGATTCTTGATTAAGGATAAATTGAAAAGGTAAGTTTGTCAAATAAATCATACGATGGGATGTGATGATATGATCAAGGTGAAAATTCTCTTTCTTTCAATTCTCGTGTTGTTTCTCTCAATTTCATTGGCAAATTCTTTTCAAAACGCTTCCATAATGATAAAAGTCGGAAAGATGCCATACGGAATTGCCTTTGACCAAAGCAACGGAGAAATCTATGTCGCTAACTCTGGGTCAAACAGTGTTTCTGTTATTGATTCAGGGACAAAAAGAGTGTTAAAAACGATAAGAGTCGGAGAAACGCCTTGTGGTTTGGCAATTGAACCTTCTCAAAACCTTCTTTACGTTGCCAACAAAGAAAGTGGAAGCATAAGCGTGATAGACATCAAAACAAACAGTTTGATGAAAACTTTTCACGTAGGTGGCAAGCCAGTTAGAATCGTAGCTGATCCTCTGTCCAAAACCCTTTACATCACGAATGTGGCAAGCAACACGATAATTGTTGTAAATGAAAGGTCTGGCAAAATCCTTAAAAATATATCTGCAGGAAATGCGCCCACTGCATTAGCACTTGATCAAGACACTGGAATGCTTTACGTCACTAATTCTGAGAACAACACGTTAAGTGTTATCAACACAAAGTCTGACAAAATTGTGGATACAGTTCATGTGGGAATGGATCCATGTGGAGTTGCTGTGGATCCGTATTTACAAATCGTGTACGTGGCAAACAGCGCCAGCGGTTCGATTTCAGTTATAAACGAAGCGAGCATGAAGGTGATTAAGGAAATTTCTCTTGGAAATACGCCATCGAATTTGATAGTAGATCCCAATTCAGAAAAAGTCTACATTTTAAGTAATCGAGACGACAGTCTTGTCATTATGAACGAGATGAGCGATATCGTGATCAAAAGGATTTTCGTTGGTCCAAATCCCATGAGTCTTGCTTTTAACACTTTGAAAAATGAGGTTTACGTGACGAATAAATATCTCGATTCTATTGGAATTATAAATCCTTCTTTTTCTCCTCAAGTATTACACGTTGGAAAGATGGTGAATTTTGAAGGTCCTAAGGCTATAGCAGTTGATTCTAAAATCAATACTGTTTATTTTGCCTACTCTGGAATGGAAAAGAAAGACGTTTATTCTTTAAGCTACGTAGCTAATGAAGGATTGGTCATGAGCGATTTTGGAGATGATTACATAAACCTTTTTGACGGAAGAGAAGGTGGAAAACTTTTGGGGGCTTTGCGTATTCCATCCAATCCTCTCTCTTTGGCTGTGAATGATATCAACGGTAACGTGTATGTGATCAGCCAATCCAACACCTTGTACATTTTAAACGCATCTCTAAAAAGAACTTTAAAGACCGTATCGTTAACTTACTTATTTTCTTGGAATCCGTTGGGAAAAGTTGTGGACATGGCAATCGATCAGAGAACGAGCATGTTATATATTACGAGTGCGAATGGTGATTTGATAGTGATAAACGCCCAAAATGGAAAAGTCATCAGGAAAATAAAGATTGGAGAATCCGCAATAGGCGTTGCTGTTGATGCCAAAACAAACATGATTTACGTTGCAGACAAAGATGACGGAGTTATTGTCGTTGTGAACGGTAAAACAGACAAAATTGTGAAAAAGATCAAAACTGCAGTTGGAGTTTCATTGTTGGCTGTAAACCAAAAAGATGGCGTTTTATACGCCACCAATGAGGTTGATGGGACTCTAACAGTCGTTAATGCCAAAACTAATGAGGTTTTGCAAAACATCATCGTAGAAAGAAATGTTTTTGGTTTAGCTGTTGATCAGATTAACTCAAAAGTATACCTGTTCTCAATTTCAAGCGGTTCCATTCTGATGTATTGATTTGGAAAAATTGAGGTTCGAAATACAATTTTTATTAATCCTGTCAATCAGTGATGAATTAATTCTTCTGTAGACGTTGATATTCGTTAGATACGTAGTTGCTTTTTTACCGTAATTAAATCTAAGTTACAGGGGGAGTGAAGTGAATTGAAAAGAATTTTTTGTTTGATTTTCACGATCTTGCTCTTACTCTTTATCTTGACCGGCTGCAAAAATTCTGCTGGTTCGTCTTCGATAAAAAATCCCATTTACGTGTCTGATTACGGAGACAATTCATTGACCTTCGTTAGTGAAACGAACGGCA
>WFSH01000274.1 GCA_015486145.1 Mesoaciditogaceae bacterium | reverse complement strand
TTTCTCTTCAAATCTAAAAACGTTGGCAGAATGAGATTCCAATCCCATTTCTTCGAGGGATAACATCATTCCATCGGTCTTTATTCCTCTGAGTTCAACAGCCTCAACAGTTTTACCTTCAACGGTTGAAGACTCGTACGCTGGGGCAAATGCCACGATAGTTCCAACTTCAAGTGTCTTATCCGACGTGATCACTGTGTAGGTTTTTCCGTTGAATTCTACTTTACAAACGTTGAGATTATCGGCGTTGGGATGCTGGCTAACCTCTATGATCTTAGCAGAAAACACCCCTTTTAACTTCCCGAATGGTCTTTCTATTTCTTCAACTTCGCTGCCAGACATGGTTAATTCGTCTGAAAGTTTTTCAACGTCATCTGTGGAATTCACGTAGTCTTTGAGCCATTGGACGCACATCTTCAACAAAATCACCCCTAAAAATTCTTTAGGAATCCCAAATAATTTCTTGGAAATTCTCGTATGTCATCTATTCCGTATTTCAACATGGCAATTCTCTCTATTCCCATGCCAAAGGCAAATCCTTGCCACTCGTTGGGATCAAGGCCCGCATTTCTCAAAATTTGAGGATGAATCATTCCCGCTCCCAAAAGTTCCAGCCATCTGTTTTTGCCCTCCAAAAATGAAACGTCTACTTCAATGCTTGGTTCGGTGAATGGAAAATAATGTGGTCGAAATCGCACACGTTTGTCTTTGCCAAGAATGGATTTTATCGCGTTTTCCAAAGTGGCTTTCAGATCAGCGATCGATATATCTCTGTCCACCGCAAAGACCTCTATCTGAAAGAATGCCGGAAGGTGGGAAGAATCGTAGTCTTTTCTGTACACACGCCCGGGAGAAACGATCCTCAGTGGAGGTTTGCGAGATTCCATCGTTCGAATTTGAACCGGAGATGTGTGTGTTCTCAACAGCCTTTCATCGTCCACGTAGAAGGTATCGTGAAGATCTCTGGCTGGATGCCATTCTGGAGTGTTCAAAGCTTTGAAGTTGTAGTAGCTTGTTTCTATTTCAGGTGCCTCAACGACCTCAAAACCCATTTTACTGAACACATCCACACATTCTTGGATGACTTGCGTGATGGGGTGGAGTCTTCCGAAGCTTCTACGAGCGCCTGGAAGCGTGAGATCCACGGTTTTCTCGATGATTTCATTCTGTTTCTCCATTTCTTTCAATCTTTTGATCTTTTCCGATAGCAAAAGTTCTATCTCCCGTTTTGTATTGTTGAGAACTTTTCCAAACTCTGCACGTTTTTCGGGAGAAAGTTTTTTGATCTCTTTGAATTTAGATTTGATCATGCCGTTTCTTCCAAAAACATTTACCCTCAGTTTCTCGGCTTCTTCTAAAGTTTTCAATTTTTCAATTTTCTCTTTTATGGTTCCCAAAAACAGTTCTCTTATTTCCTCCATATACGATTCCTCATCTCACTTAACCATGGATTTGTTGAAAAATTATAACACGTTGAGACGTAAAACGGTTATGTCAAGATAAAGACGAGCCGGAGGAAATTCAAGGCAGCGATACACAAAATGAATATACTGTGGCTCTCTCAGAAGAAACGGAGAAAAATGGTGAAATAAACCTGTCCCTAAAATTAGAAAGGCACACTTCTACTCGGCAGTATACAGACTTACATAATTTGAGACAGACCCAGAGACTCAGTTAAAAAGGAATAATAGTTTCCATTTTTTCTTTGTTAAGAAGATCAACTGTTATTTCCGCACCACAAAAAGTTCTTAATAGAGAAACCATTTCATCTCTTGCCTCTTTTATATATTCTTCGGAAATCGGTCCTACCCCGTCAAGATTAATCACAATTCTTTTGGAATTTTCCGTTATGATTGAAAATTTACCATTTCTCCAATTCCATTTTCTACACATTACATTCAAGCTTTCATCATCATAATAAATAACTTCCCCTTTATCAGGAGTTTCGGTTTTCTCTTTTCCTATTGCCACAAACTTCTCTTCTCCTGTAGCAAACCCCAATACCGCATTTCCTTTGATTGAATCAAAATCATCTCCTCCACAAGGAATAAAATATTTTAAAGAGATGTAATTAAAAAGGGCAACAGCTGAATTGATAAAAGGGATAGAATTCCCCTTTTGAACTCTCTTTAGCAAAGATTTTACAGAGGGCGGGTATTTATTGGGATTTGAATTAAATTTTCTATGAACGTTATCCCATTCTCGTACAAAATCGTGTTCAAGATTGTCTTCCTTGCCTCTCAATTCTATCTGTTTTTCCAAAAGTTTTTGTATTTCAACATTTTCTTTTGCATTATCGATATTTTTGACCATAATTATTCCTCTTTTAAAACTTGGAAACTTTTCAAATAAGGATTCTTCTATTCTGACTTTTCTCATTTGTTATTCTCATCCTCCTTTTTCCTTTGAAATACCGGCTTTTAAGTTGATTATGTCAAGATATTGCTGTAAAATTATTCCTGTATCCTTAAAGGGTGAAACATCCTCTTGTTTTTGACCGATGTTTTCTCACAAATTAGTTTGGTGTTTTCTCTACTTTTTGGTTGGTGTTGACATTTGAAAGAACTTTCACGTAAGTCTCTTTAAGATTTAATCCAAAGTTGAAGGACAATTTTACCCCCATCATTTTGCTTCCCCCTCGAAGTTTCACCGATACAAATTTTATCACATCTCAATGGATGCTTATGAAAAAAATCATCATCTCTTGGTTTAAATCTGAATTATGGTTGGACTTGCGAATCTTTCAAGCAGAGAACGCGTTTCGTTGTTGTAGGGGCAATTCATGAATGGCCCGTACTTGAGAAAATGATTTTCCATAAAGAAACGCCCTTCAATTGCCAAAGTATCATGATGTAAGCAAGTGAAATCAGAAGATCTGGCATGAAAGGCTCGGATACAAGAATAAATTTACAGCAATTTCTTGGCATAACCCA
>WFSH01000273.1 GCA_015486145.1 Mesoaciditogaceae bacterium | reverse complement strand
TTCATGAATTGCCCCTACAACAACGAAACTCGTTCTCTGCTTAAAAGATATTCGCAAGTCCAATCATCATTCAAGATTAAACCAAAAGATAACGGAATTTTTCATAAAGTTTTTTCAAACCATGACGATATGATTTATGGTGATGGTAAAAAACTCTAAACGATTTGAGGTGGAAAGAATGACGGGGTAAAGTTATCTTTCAATTTTGGATTCAATCTCGAAGAGGCTTACGTGAAAGTTCTTCCAAAAGATAAAATTCATCTTCTTCTTGATAACAACAGCGATGAAGCACATGAGATAAAGCAAACAGAGAGAGAGAGAGAGAGAGAGAGAGCTTTGAGTTAGTTAGCATAACTAACAACGAAGCGTTCATTCCTTACGACGATTTCCTCTACAGAATTCATCTTCCAAAAGGTGGAGAATTCTGCTTTCCAACGAACAACCATGGAGTAACTCCTATTGGAAAGACCCCGTGGGCTGATACTTCTAAATCATCTTCAAAAAATGCTTACATAGACAACATACGAATATCCAACACGTACCACAACAATTTCACATTTCCATATGAAAAGACAATATTTTACAGAGGCGTGGATAACATGGTATCCACACTTTGTGATATTCATAACATCTCAAAGGTTGAGACATTTGCACTTGTACTTATTGAAAAAGGAAGAAGAGTACTTCTTTTAAAGGAAAAAATCTTAGTAAAAATTAAGAAGATCAAACATGTGTTTGCAATGTTTGAATTCAACTCCTTGAAATTGAGAGGAGGTGAGGATTATGTTTTACAATACATCCTAAGCGGTAAGATTCTCGCCACAAGAAAAATTCGTTTTGAAGAAGGAACTTACGATTTTTCAAAATTCTCAAGAAAGATACTATAATTTCTAAGGAGGAATGAAAATGGTACCAAATGTTCATGCGATTGATACCTCTAACTTGACAGTTTACAATTTACATGAAAAAGTCGTGGAAGCCTTGAAAAACACCCATTACGATCGCGAATCAGCACCCGTTAGCGCTCACAGAGCTGCTGAGGAGTCTATTAAAACTGTTAATGAGAAGGCAATTATTGTAGGATCAAGTATTGGTGGTAGTGACGACGGAGGTGGTAGCAATTTTGGAGGAGGTGGAATAAAATTCGGTAACATGGATGGAGTCGGAAAGATTACTATCGACTAACTAACGAGATAATTTCAAAACCCTCTTTTCACGGATTTTGAAGCTTCCGCGAAAAGGGGGATAAGTGTGATTATATCATTGTTATTTACAAAGAAAGGTGGGAATACGCATGAAAATACGTTCTGCCGAATTTTTTGGGTTCCTCGTTGTTTTGCTTATTTCTATTTTATCTCAAAGCTCAATGGCTTCTATTTTCGGAACGGTAAAGTGGAAGTTCGATACAAAAGGTGCCGTTTATTCTTCACCAGCTATTGGACTCGATGGTACAATTTACATTGGCAGTACCAATGGTTATCTTTACGCAATAAACCCAAATGGAACTTTAAAATGGAAGTTTAATTCTGACAGTGCCATTTACTCATCACCGTCACTTTGGAAAGATCAAGTAATATATTTTGGAAATTATGATGGATGCTTTTATGCTTTAAATTCAAATGGTACGTTAAAATGGAAGATAAGTACAGGTGTGTCAAGTTCACCATCCATATTCTCATCTCCATCCATTGGTAAGGATGGAACTGTGTATTTTGGAGATTCAAATGGTTATCTTTACGCTGTGAGTTCAAATGGGGAACTCAAATGGAAGTTTAAAACTGGCAGTGCGATTTTTTCTTCACCTGCCATAAGCATTGACGGTACTGTATACATAGGATGTTATGATGGAACTCTCTACGCTGTAAATCCTAATGGAACATTGAAATGGAAATTTCAAACAAAAAATGCCAATATATTTTCATCTCCAGCAATAGGTTCAAACGACACCATATACATCACAAATACAGGTGGGAATATTTATGCACTGAAGAGAAATGGAAAACTAATTTGGAAGATCCATGAAAAAGGGGCATTTTCATCATCCCCAGCAGTGGCAAAAGGCGGGACAATATACGTTGGAATTGGAAAATATTTTTATGCGATAAATCCTGATGGAGCTATAAAATGGAAATATTCTCTTTGGATTTTGCCTGACATAAATGCTCAGTCCTCTATTTCTTCTCCTTGCATAGGTTCTAACGGTACCGTTTATTTTGGAGATTCTTATGCATATGTTCGTGCCCTAAATCCAAACGGAACTGTAAAATGGATTTTCAAAGTCGGATGTATGGTCATTGCATCATCACCTGCCGTGTTCCATAATACGCTTTACGTTGGAACCTATAGTGGATATTTATATGCTATAAATGTATCTTCTACGAGCCTTATGAAATCATATTGGCCAAAGTTCAAGCATGATAATTTCAACACTGGCGATGTTGAAAAGTGAAGCAAAAAATTGACAAGGGAAGGTGAAACTTATGAAAACAAGCGGAAAGAATACCATCTTTGCCTTAATTTTCATGATAACACTCAGTTCGATGATTTTTGGAACTGGTAAAATTGCTGGCACACTTGAATGGAAATGCAACATTGGCCCAATATTTTCGTCTCCAGCTGTGGCAAAAGATGGGACAATATACGTTGGAGATTTAGAGGGGTATCTTTATGCTATAAATACGAATGGCAAGGTAAAGTGGAGTTATAAAACACAAGGTGCTATATTTTCATCACCGGCTATAGGAAAAAATGGAACGATATACTTCGGAAGCGATGATGGGTTTTTATATGCGCTTAATCCCAACGGTATGTTGAAGTGGAGGTACTTATTGTCTATTAACGAATATGTAAAATCCTCTCCGGCGATAGGAAAAGATGGAACAATTTATGTTGGTTGTGGAAACAATTTTTATGCGTTAAATCCTAATGGAACGTTGAAATGGATTTTCAAAACAAGTGGTAGTTACATACTGTCTTCCCCGGCAATTGGGAAAAATAACACAATTTATTTTGGAAGCAACGATGGTTATCTTTACGCAATAAACCCAAATGGAACTTTAAAATGGAGGCTCAAAGTGGGAAAAGCGTATTTTTCTTCCCCAGCAATTGGGGAAAATAGCATGATCTATATTGGGAACAGTAAAGGAACCCTCTACGCTGTAAATCCTAATGGAACATTGAAATGGGAATTCAGCTCTGGGAGTGAACATATTTGTTCATCAGCGGCTATAGGCCTTGGACCTTTCGGTGAAAAAATATATTTCTCGAGTGGTGGTTATTTATATGCACTAAGTTCAAACGGAAAATTAGAATGGAAGTATGAAGTATTTTCTGATTATTTTCCATCGTCTCCCTTAATTGTGGAAAAAAACAAATGGGAAAGGACCGTCTTAGTTGGAGGAGGTACGATACTATGGGCAATAACTCCATTTGGTCTATGGAAGTGGAGTTATGATACGCAAATGGATATTTACTCTTCACCAACTATTGGATCAGATGGAACGATCTATGTAGGAAGCATGAGCGGATATCTTTACGCTATAAACAGTACAAATAAGGATTTGGCAAACTCAGCATGGCCTAAATTTCACCACGATAACTTCAACAGCGGAAGTGTTTTGACAAAAATAGGTGGCGTGCGCTGAACTGCAAAAATCAGGTCGGGTCTTGAAATGCAAGTAGGGGCACGGCATGCCGTGCCCGTACAGAAACAAAGACCATATCCACACAGAAAAAACGAGATCTGGTCTTGAAATATATGGA
>WFSH01000272.1 GCA_015486145.1 Mesoaciditogaceae bacterium | reverse complement strand
CTGTGCAATCTTGCTCTCTGTTCTTTCACATCTTGTATGGCGTCTTCATATGTTTTGACGAAAGCTTCAAGGGGTGATAAAAACAAAAAAACAAGATCTAAAGTACGCTCAGACATTCATTCTTGAATACTTCACTTTTTCAACATGTCCTGTGCCTCTCTTCGCAGCTATCGCTTTGATCATGAAAATGGTCATTCCGGCCATTGAGCCGGAATCTTACTTTAATTTGGAAATACCTTTCCGAAAATGAACTGCTTTTCAAAAAAAAGAAAAATCTTTCCAAATCAAGAAAGTTATTACACAAAACAAGAAAGAATTCTCCATATTTAAAGCACTTTTTAATTTTTAAGGCTTTGGCACAAAGTTCGCTATATAAGGCGAAGAGCCTTTTGAGCGGCCGATCAGAAGGCGAAATGATGAACTTAAAAGTTTTTGACACCTGAAAGGGGTGATAGGTAATGAAGAAAGTAATACTTTTGAGTATGTTAGCTTTGCTAATTGTTAGTGCGATAGGTTTCGCTGGAACCCACGCACCAATATACAGTTGGAACGCGAGCTCAACTGCGTGGGTGGAAGTCACCAATACAACCATTGCAGCGGCAACTGGTACGGGTACGTGGTCTACGGGCGGATTGTCAACATCTGTGCAGGTTCCTGGAATTGGTTACTTCATGGTACTCCCTGCAAGCCCCACATGGTTCAAGCTGCCGAGAGTGACGTGGCATCTTAAGATTAGTCAATGGATATACATAAGCTTACAATACCTGGATTACTACATTCACGTTGACATGCCTGGAGATTACACCATCGATAGCTTCTCACTTCATGTCAAGACCAACGGAGGAGTTTTCACTTATTTCAGAACGGGAGGGTATTTCACAGACGAAAATGATCCAAACAACACCATTCCAACATGGCTTGGTTATAAAGTTGATACCGCAACAGGACCAGCAGTCGGACTCCCGACAACCGGAACGAATAACAGTTTTTGGTATGACATGACATGGATAAACAGCAATGTAGGCAGCCCTGCACAACAGTTGACGGTATATCCTGGAGGATATTGGGAACACACCTTCCAAGGCTGGATTGGATTCCGCGTAGGTGTCGAACAAGCCAAGGGAAATTACTCAACTTTCTTAGACATTTACATTCAGTCTGATCCATGATCGCAACGAGTTGTTAAGACAGAGAGCCCGTTACGGGCTCTCTCTTTCCTCAGTAAATCAACCTAATTGGGGGGTGAAAAATGATGAAAAAAATTGCTCTTTTAACGTTATCAATTTTTATAATTTTTGGAACATTCGCTTTGGCAACGGATTCTATTTCAATATACAAGTTTCAAACGCCAACTGGCTGGGCAGAAGAAACCAACACGGCCTTGGCATCGGCAACGGCTTCAAACGAATGGACAACTTGGAACGATCCCAACCATATAACGCACAACGGAGTGGCTTACGTGGTACTTCCAGCAACACCGAATTATTACCAACTTCCACAAATAAATTGGGACGTGAGAGTAAGTCAATGGATATACGTGGATATCAATTATTTGGATTTCAACATGCATGTGGATATGCCAGGCGATTACGCAATTGACAACTTGAATATCAGCGTCAAAACGAATGGTGGTATAAATCTGTATTTCAACACACCTGGAGACCTAAAAGACGGAAATGGTCATTCTATTCCAACATGGATTGGATACGTTGAAAACAACAACGGAATTTTGCTTCCTCCATTAGGAGGATCAAATTCGCAATTTTCATGGGTGAAAATGAACTCTCTTCCCAACGAGAATAATTTCATCACCATTCTAAAACCGTATGGAACTATTCATCCATGCGGACTTGGAACGAAAGTTTACCAAATTTGGTTGGGATTTAGAGTTGCTGAAAACACATCAAAGGGGAACTATTCAACTTACGTTGACATTTTTATACAGTCAGATCCATAACCAAGTATAGAGAAGAAGAGGATCAACAATAAACAGAAAGGATCCTCACAGATTGTTTAGAAAGGGGTAAGAAAGATGAAAAAAATAATAACATTCTTGTTCTTGGCAATTTTCTTTTCTTCAATTTCAATGGGAATAACGTACAACTTGGGGCTTAGCCCACTTAAAGCAGAATTGATAATGTATCCAGGTGAAACGCAAGAATACGATCTGCGATTGATGAATGGTACTTTGTCAAAAATAGACTATCAGATGGAAATTGGCGCTTTTAAATTAGATGAAAACGGGGATTACATCTACTTGAAAAAAAACAACAACTATGATTTTTCCGCGGCAAATTGGGTAAAGTTTCTGTTGAACACAGACCACGTTTTGGTGGATCCTTTGGATCAAAGGAAAGTAACAGTCAAAGTTGAGATTCCAAGAAATCTAAAACACGGAGGAGATTATTATGCCATGTTGTGGGCAAATTTTACTCCTTCTCAACAAGCTCAAACTAAAAAAGCCAGCGGAGCTTCCATTTCACTAGAAAGAAGATTTAGATTCGGAAGTATCCTTCACATTATTGTAAAGGGTAGACCATCCAGATCAAAGATTGAAGTTCAAAAAATCAGCGTTATTGATTTCGATAAAATTGCGACTTCCACTCAGAGAGGGCTGGAAGTTGATGTCTTTGTAAAAAATACTGGAGATATTTCATACAGGCCAACTGGAAACTTCATAATAACATCGAATCGCAAAGTTTGGGGTAGAGGAAAACTTGAAATGAGCAAGACAGACTTGGTCATGCCAGGACTCGTTAGAAAGATGTTCGCCATTTATGACAGGAGCCTTCCAAGTGGTGAATACAGCCTCAAGATAAGCGTTAAATCCGGAAAAAGGTACGTGGGTCAAAAAGAGCAAAAATTTTCGATAGAAGAGTCAACCTCAACTGCCAAATTGTTAGGTGTAAATTTTAAAATATCGCCGCCTCAAATAATTTTCGATGCAAAAGCTGGTTACACAGAAATGAATAAAATAGAAATTTACAACAGGGAATTCACAACGGTAAATGCCGTACTTTCCGCAGTACCCATAGATATGGATGAAAACGGACACTTTATTTATGGTGATAAAAATTTAAAAAATATAAAAATATACCCACAAAAATTTTCTCTAAGAGAAGGACAAAAGCGTATTGTACCATTTTCCATAAAAACGTCAAAAAATGCGAAGGGACAAGAAACTTTCGCCATAAAAGTGGAAGTTTCACTTAAAGACTCCCCGGAAAATAAAAGCATTTCATACGTTCCAGTCTTGATGAGACTTTCGAGAACTTCCACTTACGGATTTAAAGTGAAAAAAACTGAGAAAATTTTTAATTTCCCGGCGACAAATACCAAAAAAGCCACGACAATTGTAAGAATATGGATTGAAAACACAGGCAATACCTTCACAAACTTCAATTTGCTTTACGACATCATAGATCCTGCTGGAAATTATTTAACATCTCAAGCCAAAAAGCTTTCAAATACCGGATTCTTAATATTTCCAAATTCTCAGAGATACGTCGACATCTCGCTTGATGGATACAAATTCAAAAATGCTGGGATGTATTCAATACCGTTTATTCTAATATACAAGGGTGACAAGAACAAGGAAAAAAAGTTGAAGATGGAAGTGAAATTCAAAATTACAAAGAAAGAACTTCAAAAACTGGTAGAAGGGACGACCTAATATGACGAAAATTAAAATTTTGATTTTAGTGACTATTTTTTCGGTGTTTACGCTTGGTCTGGGTCAAACGCTCATAAACGAATCATTTTTTGAGATGGATCTCAGACAAGCTCTCAGCCAACTCTCTTACGATACGGGTCAAACTATCATAGCCGACGACTCCGTTGGTGGTTACGTGACAGTCGACCTCAAAGACGTAACTTTGGAAAAAGCGCTGAATTTGGTACTCTTGGCGGGTGGGTATTCATGGACAAAGATAAACGGAGTTTACTTTGTTTCCTTGGCCACACCATCCAGCGATAAGTTTAGGTACT
>WFSH01000271.1 GCA_015486145.1 Mesoaciditogaceae bacterium | reverse complement strand
CACAAATTCTAACATTTAATTTGTTTCGGCAAAATGTATGAAAGATTAACTATGTTCAAGATACAAAACAACACATGCTGCCACAAAAGTGCAAGTATAGGCCCGGAGAGCACATAATAATAAAAATAATACTTTTCAAAGAACTACAAAAGTACCATTGAACGTATCTTTCTTAGAACTTCTGCTGGTTCACGGCCAAAAACTCTTATCATCGCTTCCTTTCCCCAATAACCCTCATCCCATATAACATCAGGTGGCTCCTTGAGCGCTTTTATCGCTCGTGACACTCCCCAACTCAATGAATTTCCTTCTTTCTCTTTCAAAAATTCAGGTTCCTCGTCCCTCTTAAGATGATAGACCTTCCAACCAAGCTTTATCGCTTTTTTAACGTAATCCGAGGTGTATTTGACATTTGCAGCACACCTCATATATGGAAAATGTTTCATCATCTCAAGGACCATTCTTGTAGTATGGGATGAACCTTTAAAATCAGCTTTAGAGCAGATTCGACCTTGACCGTTGACAAGTCGAATTCTTCCTGGGAATTTTGCAACTTCTTCCTCATTTCGTGCCCACGGAAGCGCGTATGAGATATTTTGCCCAACTTCAGGCACTGTTAGCTTTGCTATCTCCAACAATCCTTCAATAACAGAGTTCAGCTCCTCTGTTACCACATGCTTCATCCAATCCCTTGAAACATTGGAAGTTTCGACATATTTCCTAGAATTCTTAAGCACTTTCACCATAAAACTTGCCGCGGCACGTAGCGCTTCTCCTGACTGATATTTCATTCCAAGAAATATGGCAAAAGCTGTTGAAAATGCACACCCTGTGCCATGAAATTCGCCCGGGACACGTTCTGCTTTGACAGAAAATTCCCCGAGTTTCACACTTATTTTAGCTCCCGGTTTATGTCCGCCTGTGATCACCATGTTCGGGTGAACACCTATTTCTTTTGCCTCTTCTGTGTTTACAACTACATAATCAGCATAATTAACATTCCCTTTTACTTCTTTAGCGCTTAAAAAAGGATATCCAGAAGAAGAACGCAAAATGGGATTCCACACAATTGGTATATCACTGAAAAGATCTCTTAAATATGGAACAAGCGTCGGCTTTGCTAATCCAACTTTGATCACATCAGGTTTTTCAATTATGGAAAGTTCCCTTAATATTTCTTCTTTACTTCTAAAATGGACATCTTTAACTTCTTCTGTTGACTGAACAGTGGTACATGCAATGGTCCCAGAAACTTTGGCCCCAAGAGCTGCAGAAACTTTTACATCCTGTATAAATCCTGCACCACCTGATGGGTCAATGCCAGAAATAATGGTAATTCTCATAATTTAAATCATCCTCCAAAAATTCATCAATTGGTCAAATCCATCCGGACACTGAGGGGTAGCTTCTATTACAAAATCTGCATCGAGTTCCTTTAATATGTTTAAGATGTTTAAGAAATCTTCACTTTCACCCCATGGTTTATGATGGCATTTTTTATACACATTTGAATCTGCATAATAAATATGCACTTCAGCAATATATTCGGAAATTCTATTCACGAATTTTATGGGATCGAAGCCAAAAATCTGAGAATCCAAAAGTAAATGTCCAATGTCGAGACATAAAGGCAGATTTACATCTCTAAGAAAAGCCAAGTAGTCCTCAGAGTCGTGAAAATATTCATTACCATAAACGTTTTCTATCCTGATATTCAACTTCTTATTTAAATTCACCAAAAAATCGGACACACTTGGCAACAGATACAACCAATTTTCTTTTTGTTCTGCATTGGGAAAGTGAACGATCATGTATTCAGCTCCAAATTTTTCTGAGAAAGATGCACACTTTTCCATTATCATCATGTTTTTTACTCTTTGCTTTTCAATCGTACTTGTCAATGCAGGATGTCCATCAAAAGAAAATATAAAAGGGGCATGAATCCCATAAGAAGCCTCTCGCTTTCCAAGAAATTCGCGAATTTTGGGAAGATCTTTTGATTTGAAGAACCCCAACTCATAAAGTTCAGCCTTTGGAAGATCATATAACAAATCTGAATTGCTAAGAATCCAACTTGTTGAGATGCCCTTTCTCATAAGCTTCCTCCACAATTTTAAGTGCACAAAAGGGGCCACACATGGAGCATCCTTCACCATCATAAGGCCTTTCTTCTTTACGTTCACGTGCTTTGTCACTATCTAACGCTATTTGGAACACCTTCTCCCAATCAAATTTTTTGCGTGCTATTGCCATTTCTCTTTCTCTCTTTAGCACATTCTTTTTGCCACGAGCAACATCTGCCGCTATTGCTGCGATCTTTGTTGCTATCACACCCTCTTTTACATCGTTTAAGTTAGGTAAGCTTAAATGCTCAGCGGGCGTAACATAACAAAGAAAATCAGCTCCATTGTATGCTGCCAAAGCACCTCCAATCGCAGATGTTATGTGATCATAACCAGGAGCAACATCAGTTACCACTGGCCCTAACACAAAAAATGGAGCCCCCTTACAGATCTTCTTTTGAAGTTTTACATTCATTTCTATTTGATCGAGAGGAATATGCCCAGGACCTTCTATCATTACCTGTACATCTTTTTTTCTTGCTTTTTCAATAAGTTCACTCATTACAAAGAGCTCTTCAAACTGCAGCTCGTCACTTGCATCTACCGTTGCTCCAGGCCTCATACCGTCTCCTAAACTTAGTGTTACATCATATTCGCGAGCTATATCCAACACTTCGTCAAAATGGGCATAAAAGGGATTTTCCAACTTATTGTGAATCATCCATCCGGCAATGATAGAGCCCCCCCGACTTACCATCTTTAAGACTCTGTTAGTATGAAACAAATGTTCAAGGACACGATTCGTTATCCCAACGTGAAGAGTCACAAAGTCTATACCATCTTTAGCATGTTGTGCAAGCATATCCATAAAATCTTTTTCTGAAAAATCAACAACATTCTTGTCAGTAGTATATGATTGAACCGCTGCATCGTAAATTGGTACACTACCAACAGGTATGGGAAGCAACTCTATCGCATCTTTTCTCATACGTTGCAAATCTCCCCAAGTGGAAAGTACCATCACCGCATCCGCACCGTATTGAAAAGCTATTTGAGCTTTTTTTAATTCTTCCTTGGGAGAGGAATAACCCATAGAAGTACCTATGTTGGCATTAACTTTCACACTAAAACCCTCACCAATTATCTTAGGCACAGTCTGTTTATGAAGTACATTTTTAGGAAGAACAGCCTTTCCTCTTGCAATGCTTTCACAAACAAATTCGACACTTACTTCTTCATCTTTAGCAACTTTTTTCATTTCCTTCGTTATTTTCCCGTTCTTTGCTGCTTCCAGCTGTGTCATACTTTGTCACCTAACTTTTCAGAGACCAGTTCAGAAACTTTTAAGCCTGAATAGATCATTCCTCCAAATATTGGGCCCATTCTTGGACCACCATACACAGATGTTGCAGCCATACCACAAACGTAAAGCCCCGGAAAAGCTTCACCGGTAGCATCAACGACAAATTTTTCTGCTCTCTCGGCATCCATAGGAAATTCTTTTTGTTTCTCTACCATTCCTCTGTCTGCAAGTTTTTTGACTACACTCGCAGGATGGCCAGTTGCGTCGATCACAAAGTCAGCTTTTACAGTGATAGGATCAACGTACATTTTTTCCTTTAAAGCGGGAGCCCAATTCAAAACTATCCCACATACTTTGTTATTGACAACCGCCAAGTCTTCCACACTTGCATTGTTGAAAATGTGTACACTCTCAGAAGTAGCCCTATAAATTAACGCAGATGCAAACTGAATCGAATCGATGCGTAAGTACTTATTAACTTTCTCGTACTTTATACCCATCTGTTCCAAGAAATTTGAAAGTTCTTCCTGGAGGATAATCGTATTAAACAGCATGCCTCCACCCCAAATTCCTCCTCCAGGTTCATTTTTTGCCTCAAAAACGGCAACTTTGTAGCCCTGAGATTTCAACTTATAAGCTGCTACTAGTCCACTTGGTCCAGCTCCAACGATAGCTACATCCAATTCGAGGCTTTCGCGCATTTTTTTGAAGAAATCATCTAAAATGTTTTGAGAAATAACTATATCTTCCATATCTGAACACCTTCTCTCATAAAATAAAACTCCGCCAAAAGCGGAGTTTTTGTTCTAAGTTACTTCCCATTCCCTCCGCTAGTATTACCTAGGTCAGGTTCAAGGAGTCGAAGGTTTCCACCTTCCTCTCAGCTCTGGAATTAAGAGCTCCTCCAGGGACATTGATCAATTTTCAACTTTACATTTTCATTCTATCACTTGAGATATTTCCAATTGTATACATTTTTGAGACGTTTGGTTAAATTTCGAAGTTCTCTTTGACAAACCAAACTAAAAAAGCAGAACCATAACACGACAACTGTTCTCTCATGATTTGTATTGAAATCATTCAAAGATACCTTGTCGTCAATCAAAAGACAAAGCCGCCCGAAGTACCGTTAGAACATTAAACATCATCATTATCCATGGTTCATTGATTTTGTTCTTCCTCATCCAACAACCGTCTTTCACCTTTAAGCTTTTG
>WFSH01000270.1 GCA_015486145.1 Mesoaciditogaceae bacterium | reverse complement strand
CCCACCCAAAAAGTATCTATGAGATCGTACAACGAACTGAGAAAAGAGGCCCCCATAGAAGGAAGTGCCAATCTCAATATAGATTTGGAAATGGATGAATTCGTGTAGTCGAAAGGCTCTTTTTTACCCATCCACACCTCATTTTATAATTCGCAAAATTCTCAACGGCTTTCACAAAGAGAAATGGACTTTACTTTCAAGATAACTTTACCATTATATCAGAAGGGGGTTGCCAAACATCTGCAACCATATTTTGACATAGCTTGAAAAAACTTTTGCGGCATTTTTTAAACACCACGATGTGCATGTTTCTCAGGAAGGATCATCGAAGTAAGCTAATTGCAAAAATGTGCATGGTAATCTGATCGGGAAATTCGATACCAATCAATTTTTTAGAATTGACCAATTTGATCTGTTGAACGTAGAGTTTGGGATTTCCGTTAATCCTTTGCATTTGTGAATTAAGGCCATATGGAGCTGTAAAAGCCGTCCATTCACTTGGCAAAGGTTCAAGAAACCAATCTGCGAATCCAATTGCGATTTCTTCGCATGAACCATCAGAATAGTAAAATTTTGCCATTTTAACGTAACTTCCATGATCTGACGATCCAAGAAGGAATAATTCTTTGTAATTCGCTTTTCCAATGCCAATTCTTTGACCTTGAAGTGTCATGTTGTCTTTTGCGTTAGACGATAAATTCCCCATATAAAAAGGAATTTGCATTTTACCAACTTTGGCTACAAATAAATCATTTTTAATCTGCTTTTTTAAAGATTCGAGAGGATATGCGGCGCCAACGCTACCAGATGGGTTATCAAAATTTGCTGGAATGTTTGAGTGAATCGAAACCACACCTCGATTGTTGAAAAACTGAGTGAGATCGATCATCACAAATTTTCCAGATGTTGCTATCGTTGTTGACTTTTCGAATTTTATGGGAACAGAAGTAAATGTACCAGATGGGTTAACGTTTGTGGAAAGCCATTCTATGAAAGCAAAACCACCTTCGGGCAGCATACTTGACTTCAAAATGGAGCCGCTACTGTTGTAAACATATACTTTGATGATCTTTCCATTAATAAGTGTATTGACGTTGAGAGAACGATCAGATTTGTTAAATGCACTTGTTAAATAATGCTTTCCGTCTGGAGAAATTGTCTGTACGATCAAGTGAGGAACCAAAATTATTTGGGCAATGCCAATTTTTGCCGAGTTTGTTTGACTGTTGTTGTATTCGATAACAACACGGGTTTTTCCCTTTGAAAGGTGAATGTCAGATAGTATTTTTGTAAATTCAAATCTTTGATTTATTTTGGGATGAAATTCGTACTGTTCATTACTAATGTAAATATTGATCTTCCCGTCAGGAGTTGTGTTCAAATAAGAAATATAAACATCGTAATTGCCATTTTCATTTATGATCACATTTCCGGAAAGTGTTGAATAAGGTGAGAGGAGAGCATAAGCACCATTTGCAATGGAACTATCTTTAACTGTATTCACTCCTCCGAACCCTGAGTACATTTTTGAAGCATTGAGAATTTTTATGCCATTTTGAAATATTCTCTTTCCCTTGAGAAAAGTTGAGAAATCCTTTGGCAATTTCATGAGATCAGAAAGGCTAAGATCGGCACAGATCGTGGATTCGGCCCCAGAGTCTATATTTCTGAAGAATTCTTCTAAACCATCATATCCTTTTCCATCCATTGTGTACATAAGCTCACCAAGATGATTATTGTAGAAATACCAGGAGGCTGCCACATAAGCCATATCAGCGTAAATCTCTTTTTGAGTGGAAATATAAAGTTCCGTTAGGCTACTTATTATAACTTCATTCGCGTAAGATATTTCAGGATAAGAAGTGATTGCCCCGTTCATGGCATAAATTGGTCCAAGAGAAAAGATCAGCTTGGGATAAAAATGCAAAGCAGAATATTCAGCCGCCTTTATCCATTCTTGATTTTTAAAGATTCTTCCAGCATAAGCAAGCGCTTGAATTTGCCGTGATCCCCAACCGTTCCAATAACGCATTTTGTGGGATGTAAAAAATGCGCCTGCTGTGAACCCCCTTTTTGACTGGGTTTTCAACAACCCATTTGCAACTTTTCTTGCTGTCAGAGCGATCTCCTCTTTGGGATCAACCAAATACAATTCTGAAAGACCAAGGAGAAAGACAGAACTCATATCAGAATAATTTTGCACAAGTCCCGCTTGTAGTGTGGTTTTAATTGCCTTGTAAGCAACGTAAGCATGGTTAAAAAGTTCTGTTGAATAATTAACATTGACGCTTTTAAAGACATGTGCACCCATTGACAATGCCCAAAATCCTCTAACTGTCCACCAAGATACGGATTTACGGCTTGTGACACCGTACTTGTTTATTTTGCCATTCTCATAGACAAAATTGTAGAATTTCCCGTCATTCCCCTCCATCGTCATCAAGAACTCCAAGCCACCACTGGCATCTTTTAAATAAGTTCGATTCTTTGTTTCCTCGTAAAGTTGAAGAAAAAGAATAACGGCTCTTGAAGCATCGTCTACACATACTGCCCCCTCATTTTTAGCAGTAATGTTTACATATTTGGTTGGATTGGAGAAACTTGGTTTCGAATAGATCCACCATGCAGTGACGCTTTTTGAATTTAGTTTAAAATTCCACCTTAAAGCTTCGAGATGCGATAAAACCAATGGGATTCCATTCCCCATAGCCCACACTGTGATCGTTAAGAGTAAAAGGAAAATAACGACCTTTTTCATTTTGAACCCCTCCAAAAAAATGTGGAGGCCACATGACCTCCACATCTTGATCATTCATTTGGATATTTTGATAGATCTGAATTCTTTTGTTCTTTGAACCAAATACTGGATCGCCTTCGTTATGCTCTTTGCATTGTATACAGAATAAAGTCTTACGAATTTGACCTGATCACCTGGTATGTAATGTATTGCCAATTTTGCCCACTGCGCCGGTGTATTGGAAGGGTTGAGTATACTTTTTGTGATGGGATTGGTGTAAAACTCACCGGGTGTCCATTCAAATTGCCCGTCTCTGAATTCCTGACTCTCATACACCCACGTATTCCCTTTCATCCATTTTGAGTAATCATCATAAAGAGGAGCGGTATGCGGAAGTATTTCCGCCACTCCGAGTCCGAGATTTTGTGAAAAATTGCTTCTCCAGTTTTCTTCTGAGGCAAATATGTAAGTAGCTCCCCAATAAGGCGGATTCATGTTGTTGCTAAATGGGAAAACAATGTAGGGTATGTTGTTAACATACATGATAGCATTTCTCTGCAACCAATAATCAAGAGGACTTATTCCCTCCTGATCTGCCCATACGAGCCTTCTGAAAACCGGAAGCACGTGTACCGCATCATTCGCATTTTCAAGATTGCTAAGTGGATGTGTGATCATCACTTGAAGTTTCATCAGATCGGCGTAAGTTGTGAAATCAAACTTAGTGTTGACAAGTACATCTCCATCTGGGTAAATAGAAGTGATTAGATCCTGATACAGTCCAACGAAAGGCATGGCTTCCAATTTTGTTAAGATCGTCAATCTGACTGGAGAATTTTCGAGAATCTTCATGTAAACTACCTTGAACGCATCGGAGGTTTGCTCCGCGTTGCCGCCAACCTTCCCGTTTGCCCAGTAGGTGCTGTGAGGAAAACCGTTGATTCTGGCTATACCGATCTGGTCGACAATATCGCCATTGATTTTTCCAAATTTGGTGATGTTGACCAATCCATGATCGCTCACGACTGCTTTGAGAGCACCATTCACCGTGCTTATCGTGTAACCACCTGTATTGTTTTTCGAAACCTTGAAAAGGTTGGAATAATGTGGAGCACCAATGGAAATGTCATCACTTACTTTTATGGTGACTGGGCCAGTTGCACAAAACGCAAGAATGTCCGGACCAGAAATATGACCATTCATGTCAACATCGTCTATCTGATATGGAATTTCTTTGCCGTTTTGATAGACCCTTAAACTTTCCCAATTTGCTGGGAAGGTCACACCTATGAGATTTCGCACTTGAAACATGGTCATAGTGACGGGGATCGGAACTCCCGTAATGTCTGTAACGTTGACCCGTATGAGTTTGGTTACGGCAAAAGATGAAATCACCATGCTCGCCATCAAAAACATTACCAACAAAGTCTTTTTCACGAAAAATCCCTCCTTCTTGTTGTAAACGGTTACAAAATAATTATACACATATTTAATATTTTAGCAAGTTTTAATTAAGACGTTTTCTGATGTTTTTCAGCTTTTATTCCTGTTTATGTCTTATTAGAAAGTCTGTTCTCTGATTTTCACGAAATTTCGTATGATTGCGGTCTGTAATGACATTTTTGGTTGTTAACCTTAGATATACGAAGAAAAAATGAGTAATTTCAGAATTATCGGTACTAAATGTCATTTTTCGTCAAAAATAGCCAAATATTATCAATAATCAACATTGCTCTCAATTTACATAGAATGCTATTATGTAAGCGGTTACAAGAAAGGACTGAAAGTTTGTGAATATTCGCGAAATAGCAAAAAAGGCAGAGGTTTCAACTGCAACTGTTTCAAGAGTTTTAAACAACTCAGAAAATGTTTCGTCCACCACGCGTGAGAAAGTACTCAAGGTTTTGAAAGAATACAGATTTGAAATGGATCCTTGGGCAAAACATTTAGCAAGCAAAAGGAATATAACCCATGTGCTCATAATGGTGAGCAGAAGAATCCTGGGTTCTCTTGATTTGAAGAGTAAAGAATTTTATTCCATAGTCATAAAGGGCATACAAACCGCAGCGAATATGAATCGAAGTGTGACCGAAATAGTTGAAATGGAAACTAATCTTGATGAAGAGAAACTAAAGAATGTTGATGGTGTGCTTTTAGTAGGTGGCGACACAACGGCTGAACACGTGAGATTTTTCAAGAAAATCGGTATACCCGTGGTTCTCGTAGATCAATATATACCAACGGTCAAGGTAGATTGCGTTGTTAGCAACGGTTACGATGGAGCCAGCTATGCGGTGAAATATCTCATTTCACAACGTTTCAAAAAGATCGTCCATATACATGGATTCTTGAATCATTTTGGATTCAAAGACAGATACAACGGTTATGTAGCAACTATGGAACAAAACAACCTACTTCCAAAGAGTTATGAGTACAACGACGAAGTAATGGAAGATATGAAACCACTTATAGATAAGATGCTGAACGTTTATGGGGTTCCGGAAGCAATTTTTGCGTCTAACGATCCCATAGCCATGAAGGTGATCGAGACCCTATCAAGTTTTCATATCAAAGTACCTGAAGATGTCTCTGTAATAGGCTTTGATGGGATAGAAAAGGGCAAACATTTTACTCCTCCCCTTTCAACTTTAAAAGTACCAATGCATGAAATGGGTTCTTTGGCATTAAAAAGACTCATAGATATCGTGTACAACCAGGATATTTATCCCGTTAGAATTTCGCTTTTCACCGAATTTATTAAGAGAGGCAGTTCTATTTAATTGACCCAACTGCCCAAATTCTTTGTAAGGAGGCAATCAACGTGAAAAAGAAGGTAGGATTACTTTTCTTGACTGTGGTCATGATCGTTGCGATTGTCGGCTTTAGTGAGGCGATTACACTCACTCTTTGGACGGCTCCAAATCCAAACCAAAATCTGTTTTGGAAAACTCTGTTACCAGAGTGGGCAAAAACCCACCCAAACATCAAGATCAAATGGAGTCAGATACCAGCGGCTGGAAGTTCAGAGGAGGCAATTCTTACCGCTATAGCTTCAAACAGACAACCCGATATTTGTACAAACATCTTTAGCGGTTTCGCTGCGGAACTCATTTCCAGTAAAGCAATAGTTCCTCTCGATTCTTTTGCAGGATTCAAAGATCTCGTAAAAGCAAGGGATATGTCAAATGTCATAAAAAAATGGGAGTACAACGGCCATTACTACGTTTTACCGATATACGTTAATCCAATGCTCGTGTGGTGGAGGAAAGACATCCTTGCAAAATACGGTTTCAATCAACCACCAAGAACTTACAGCCAAATCTATGACCTGGCTAAAAAAGTGGTGATTCCACACAGAAGATATGTGTACCAAGCTGTAACGGGAGTGAATTGGTGGAGTAGATGGTTTGATTTCATAACCGACTATTACGCTGCCAGTGGTGGAAAACCCTATATCTATCCAGAAAAACAGGTTGCGGTGTTCAACAACAAATATGGAAAAGAAGTTGCAAATTTCATTTACACACTATTTAAAGATCACTACACTGCTGTTGATCTCGGGAATTTGCCATTTTATAATGGAGCCGTTGTTGGCATGATTATGGGTCCATGGAGTATCCCATACGCTCAAAGACAATTCCCCAACATATTGAAGAATGATGTGGTTGTAACCCCACCACCAGTTCCGGATAATTACCCGAAGGATAAGCCAATTTACACTTTTGCCGATACCAAAGGTATGATCATATTCAAAACCTCTAAACACAAAGAAGCTGCATGGGAATTCATGAAATGGGTGTACTCAAACCCTGAACATGACGTTTTGTGGATAAAATTAACTCAGATGCCACCGGCAAGGGAAGACTTGCTCACAAACAAACTCTTTGCTCCGTATCTCAAAGATCCTGTTTTTGCGGCTTACGCCAAATACGTACCATATTCAGTTCCACCGGCTCTCTCATCAAAAACTGTCTCCATTCAGCAAGCAATGACAAATAAGCTTATCGAACCGCTTATGTACTTAAAAACGACTCCTCAAAAAGCCTTAAATGATGCGGTGGCGGCTGTGAATAACATTCTTTTCCAGTGAAATGTTTTTGGAAAGGCGGCATATAAAGTGCCGCCTTTCCATGATTTTATCACCAACAGACTTAAGGGGGTTCTTTATTGAAAAGCAACGTAAGATCTCTTGAAAGAGTGGAGAATATCAAAGGTTGGTTGCTATCAGGGCCTTATTGGATATTTGCGGCGATATTTTTTGGATATCCATTTGTTTGGCTTGTAGTATTGGCACTCTCAAAATGGAATTTCATTTCTCCACGTGAAACGATATGGCTTGATAATTTTATAAAACTCTTTCGAGATCCGATGTTTTGGACGGTAACATGGAACACCATAAGATTTATGTTTTATTTCATACCAATGGGATTGACATTGTCCATTGCACTTGCAATGGCATTTTCTAAAGCAAAACGTTTCAAAACTTTCTTCGCCATGAGTTTTCTCATAGCAAACGTCTCTTCGGGTGTTGCATATTCCATAATATTCACACAATTATTCTCGACAAACGGCCCTGTAAACAATTTCCTTTACGATCACTTTGGAGTTTTCATACCGTGGTTTTCCGATCCAAACTGGGCCATGTTTTCGATCGCTATCATGGTCACGTGGAAGTTCATGGGCTACTACGCGTTGATTTTTCTTGCCGGTTTGCAAGCAATACCGAAAGAATTATACGAAGCAGCTGAAATAGACGGTGCAACCAAATGGACACAGTTTTGGAAGATCACGTTGCCTCTTTTGAATCCATCAATTGTGATGGTTATGGTACTTGCCATAACATTAACATTTGGAATTTTTACAGAGCCTTTCATGATAACTGGGGGCGGACCTTTAAACAGCACTCAAACCTTTATGATGGTGATTTATACGGACGCATTTTTAAAATACGAGCCAGGTTACGCAGCCACGATGAGCATAGTCGCAGCTGGTATGAGTTTTGCTCTGATCCTTCTCACACGTAAGCTGATAGAAAGGAAAGTGGAGTTCGCATGACTTCCAAAAAGATGTTGGCCCAGAATGTAAAGGCAGTTGTATTTTATGGCATCATGTTCGCTGTTTCATCGGTGTGGCTTTATCCATACGTTTGGCTGTTCTTATCTTCATTTAAACCGTGGAACGAGATCTACACCACTTTTATACCATCTCATCTTACACTTAAGTCGTATTCTTACATACTTTCGGTGGCAGATCAGATGGGATATCCTTTCCTTCGTGGATTATTTAACAGCATTTTTATTTCTGTAGTAGTCACGGTCTCTGTAGTTGTGACTTCCGCAATAGTTGGATATGCAGTGGCAAAGATCCGGTTCGGTGGTTCAAAAGCGCTTTTCAATTTTGTGATATACCAAATGCTTTTTCCAGGATTCATGTTTACAGTTCCACTTTACATAGTGATCAGAAGCTTTGGACTTCTTGATACTTACGCTGCCATGATCGTTCCCAGTCTTATGGGTGCATGGGGGGTGTTCATGTTTTCACAGTCTTTTAAATCCGTTCCAAACGACTATATAGAGGCTGCTAAAATAGATGGTGCCAACTTTTTCTGGGTGGTTTTCAACGTCATGGTACCATTGAGTAGATCGACCATGGCAATTGTTACCATCTTTACTTTTATAGGAATATGGGATAATTTCATGTGGCCTTTGATAGTCATACAGTCTCATCCCAAAATGCCTCTTGCGGTTTTACTCGCGGTTTTCAACAAGACTTACGGTGGTTACGTTGGCCCTATACTCGCCGGATCGGTGATTCAAACCATCCCAATGGTCATCATATTCATAATATTCAGAAAATATTTCTTGCAAGGAATATCAATGTCATTCAAATAAATAAGGAGGATACACACAATGAGCTTAAAACTCAAAAGAGACCTGAGAAATCCGATTCTTTTACCAATACGTGAGCATTCATGGGAATCGAGATTTATATTTAACGGTGCTGTTGTGTATGACAAAAAAGAGGGATTGTTTCACATGCTTTACAGAGCCATGGGAGTTGATGATATCTCGAGAATTGGGTATGCTGTGAGTACTGATGGAGTTCACTTTTCAAGACTGGATAAACCCGTTTTTTCACCTGCAAGCGATTTTGAAGCCAAAGGATGCGAAGATCCGAGACTCACAAAGATCGGGGACAACTATTACATGCTTTACACCGCTTATTCCAAAAATGGTATGAGAGTTTCAATGGCTTCAACCGGTAACTTCATAACTTGGAAGAGATACGGTGTCATTCTACCCGATCAAGATGACAAAGACGCCGCACTTTTCCCTGAGAAAGTCAATGGAAGATACATGCTTTATCACAGAATTGAACCTAATATATGGGTATCATTCTCGGATGATCTGCATCATTGGACCGATCATAAAACAATAATGAGTCCAAGAAAGGATGCCTGGGACTCTTTAAAAATAGGTATAGGAGCTCCTCCAATAAAAACATCTCATGGTTGGTTGATGCTCTACCATGGGGTAGATCGAAATATGGTTTACAGGTTGGGCTTTGCACTTTTTGATTTAGACGATCCTACAAAACTTATAAGGCGATCTAATGAGCCAATACTCGAACCTCAAGAGGATTTTGAACGCTTCGGTCAAGTACCGAATGTGGTTTTCTCGGATGCCATGGTTCAGTACAATGAAAACTACCTCGTCTATTATGGAGGTGCTGATAACTGTATGGCTCTTGCAACTATACCTATAAAAGAAGTGGAAAAAGAATTTTAATCTGTTCGTGAGGTGACATGTATGAAAAGGCTGATTTTACTTTTCACGATCTTGATGATTTTGGAAGTCGTGGCTATTTGTGGATTTGATTTAACTCAACTTTACAAATTTCGAAAATATTCTGGAAATCCCATAATTCTTCCATATGGAACAGGGCCAATGGCAAAAGCAGTTTTCAACCCCACGGCAGTTGTAAAAAATGGAAAGATCTATTTGCTTTACCGTGAGGAGGATTGGACCGGTGTCAGACGTTGGAATGGAACTTCCAGAATAGGACTCGGTGAAAGTAAGGATGGACTTCATTTTCATCTCAATTCAACTCCCGTTATCACGCCAACTCTCCCTTACGAAAAACCGGGAGGATGTGAAGATCCAAGAATAACAAAAGTCAAAGACACTTACTACTTGACTTACACGGCTTACAATGGTTCAGTAGCACGTCTGTGTGAAGCAGTTTCAACGGATTTAACTCATTGGAAAAAGATAGGTCCAATATTTCCAAATGCCGGGTGGTCAAAATCTGGTGCCATTCTCAACAAAAAGATCAACGGAAAGTACGTGATGTATTTTGGAGACACAAATATCTACATAGCATATTCAACGGATTTGATCCACTGGAAAGCCTCGCCCTATCCAGTGTTAACACCGCGACCTGGTATGTTTGACTCCGTCCTTGTTGAACCAGGACCCGCTCCAATCATGACAAATAAAGGCGTACTCTTGATATACAACGGTGCCGATTATTCTCATAAGTATTCTACGGGGGCCGTTATATTTTCCAAAGATGATCCAACTCAAGTAGTCCAAAGATTAGATAAACCATTTCTTACGCCAACGAAAAATTGGGAAAAATACGGCCAGACGCCAAATGTTGTTTTTGCCGAAGGACTTGTAAAATTGAAAAACAAATGGATCTTGTATTACGGTGCAGCTGATACATACGTTTGCGCTGCTGTTATGAATATGAATCAGTGAATCATTTTGAATTCCGTAAAAAGTTTGGGTTATGCCAAGAAATTGCTGTAAATTTATTCTTGTATCCGAGCCTTTCATGCCAGATCTTCTGATTTCACTTGCTTACATCATGATACTTTGGCAATTGAAGGGCGTTTCTTTATGGAAAATCATTTTCTCAAGTACGGGCCATTCAT
>WFSH01000269.1 GCA_015486145.1 Mesoaciditogaceae bacterium | reverse complement strand
TTCATATGTTTTGACGAAGGCTTCAAGGAGTGGCAAAAACAAAAAAACAAGATCAAAGTACGTTCAGACATTCATTCTTGAATACTTCACTTTTTCAACATGTCCTGTGCCTTTCTTCGCAGCTATACTTTGATCGTAAAAATTGTCATTCCGGCCACCGAGCCGGAATCTCGTTTTGAAGAGATCCTGAATAGTTCTCTCGGAACTTTCAAGATGACAACGTGGATAATTCAGGAACCTTTTGTACGGGCAATTCATGAATTGCCCCTACGAAATCAAAAAACAATGATCTCATATGTCCTGACAGTACTTCGAGGGTGCTTGTTCTTTTGCTTGATAACGAGATGTTTTTGAATGACTTTGATCAAACTCAAGGGCAGAATAGAGAATTGTCATGTTTTATTCACACAAAAATGAAGAGAATCAAATAAAAACTATTTTTGAACGCTTTTTTCGTTTTTTTTCAAATGTTCTGCAATCTTTTTAAAAGCCTGTGCGCGGTGGCTTATATTGTTTTTGACTTCTGGTGATAACTCAGCCATCGTTTTTTCATATCCATATGGGAGAAAAATCGGGTCGTAACCGAACCCGTTTTTCCCCCTTGGCTGTGTGGCTATTCTACCCTCGATCACACCTTCAAAAAAGTGAGGAGTTCCATCGTAGTAAACCGCCACGCATTTAAAGCGTGCACTTCTTTTTTCAGTTGGAACGTGGTTCATCATTTCGAGTATTTTTTTATTTTTCTCTGCATATGAATATCCTTCCATGAAACGTGCAGATTTTACCCCCAAGATATCGTTCAGGGCATCGATCTCGATTCCAGAGTCGTCAGCGATAACCGGCATACCACACGTTTTATAGGCAAACTTGGCTTTTTTTAGTGCGTTTTCCGCGAACGTTTTTCCATCCTCTTCTACTTTGATATTCAACGTAATGAGTTCAAAGTCTTCACCCATTATTTGTTTGATCTCGGCAATTTTATGCTGGTTGGATGTTGCCAAAACGACTTTCATTTTTTACACTTCAGCGCCCTTTTTGAAAAAAGTTCACAATTTTTTCCGCTATTTCAACACCGACTCGTTGCTGAGCCTCAACGGTGGATGCACCAAGATGTGGAGTGGCAACGACGTTCGGCATGGACAGTATTTTTTGTTCTGCATCGTTTGGTGGTTCTGATTCAAAGACGTCCAAGGCGGCGCCGGCTATTTTCTCCTCTTTCAGGGCCTTGTAAAGCGCCTCATCATCAACTATTCCACCACGAGCCGCGTGAATGAAAAAAGCATTTGGCTTCATCTGAGAAAATTCTTTATCCGAGATGATGTGTCGAGTGGGAGGAATGAGTGGAAGATGTACGGTGATGTAATCTGAATTTTTGAGAAGGTCTCCAAGGTCCACAAATTCAACGTTTAATCCTCCATCGTCTTTTACAACGTCGTAAGTTATAACATTCATTCCAAAAGCAAGAGCGCGCTTTGCCACTTCTTTTCCAATGTGACCGAATCCAACGATACCAAGTGTTTTACCGTAGAGTTCAACACCTTTAAGTGTTTTTTTCTCCCATTTTCGGTTTCTCAATCCATTTGTGCCTTGGACTATGTGTCTGCTGAGAGAGATCATGAATCCAAAAACGAGTTCGGCAACACTTATCGCGTTGGCGGTAGGGGTGTTTAAAACCACAATTTTGTGAGCTTTGGCAGTTTCAAGGTCTATGTTATCAAGCCCCACTCCGGCACGACCTATGACTTTTAACTTTTTTCCCGCCTCAATGACCTCTTTTGTAACTTTTGTCGCACTCCTCACGACGATTCCATCGTATTTGCTTATCTTTTTTGGAAGTTCTTCCTTTGATATTTTTGTTTGATCAACTTCTAAATTTCCACTTTCAAGAATTTTTATCGCCTCTGGCGCGAGTGGATCGTTAACCAAGATTTTCATTTTTATCATCCTCCAAAAAGGATTCTTCCATTGCTTTCAGTCCGGCACCTATTGGCACGTGTTTTCCCATTTCGTTCATAACCATTTCAACCGTTGCCAATGCCGAGAGCATATCTAATTTGTCCACATATCCAAGGTTTGAAATCCTGAAGATTTTTCCCTTAAGTTGAGATTGACCGCCAGAGAATACCATACCGTATTTCTCACGGCACACTTTTAAGAATTCAAGGCCGTCTATTTCCGTTGGGATTTTTACAGCTGTCAGAACGTTTCCCGGCTTTTTGGCGAAAAGTTCGAGTCCGAGAGCTTGAATTCCATTTCTCATTGCTTTTGCGAAAATCGCGTGCCGCTTCCAAACTTTTTCAATTGTTTCTGATTCGATCATTGTGAGAGATTTGTTGAGCTGGTAAACGAGATTAACAGCTCCGGTGTACGGGGTATCCGTGTATTTTTTCTTGTAAGCACGAAGATCAAAGTAATACCTTGGCGACTTTGATGCCTCTATACGTTTCCACGCCTTTTCACCCCTAACTGCTACAAAGGCAAGTCCAGGTGGCATCATGAACGCTTTTTGTGAACCCGCAACTGCGATATCAACACCCCATTTGTCCATTTCAAGTGGTTCTGCTATGAGGCCACTAACGGCATCGACAACGAGTATGGCGTCGGTGTTTTTGACAACCTCTGCAACGGCTTTTATGTCATTTACAACACCTGTTGACGTTTCGCTCAACGTGGTGAATACCACCTTAGTATCTGGATTTTCTTTCAACGCTTTCTCAACCTGTTCAACTCTGAGATAATCTCCCCATTCCATGTCGATTTCATACGTGTTTGCCCCATAAGATTTACACAAATCTGCCCAACGTTCTCCGAATTTTCCGCCAACCACCGTGATAACTTTATCGCCTGGACTTACCGTGTTTGCCACAGCTGCCTCCATGGCGCCTGTCCCAGACGAAGCGAGAATGAAAACGTACCCCTCGGTCCTGAAAACTTTTTTGAGCCCTTCAGAAGCATTTGCAAGCATTTTTTCAAATTCTGGGTTGCGATGGTAAAGCGTTTCTTTTGCCCCTTCTAAAAGCACATCCACTGGTACCGGTGTTGGGCCCGGTGTCATGATTCTGATTTTCTTTAACATTAAAAAATCCTCCTCTCGAAATTTTAAGCTTTAAAACGTGCATCAAACGGTTTAAAATCCTCAAAGAGAAAAGATGGATTCTCTTCGTTATTTGTGTGATTAAAAGAGCAAATCAATTTAGATCTCTTCACGATAGTGTGGATAACAACTATATTTTACATGGGAGAGCTCATATGTCCTGACAGCACTTCAAGGGTGCTTGTTCTTTTGTTTGATAACAAGGTATTTTTGAATGACTTTGTTCAAACTTACAAGAACAGAATGGAAAAATACCATGTTTTACCCACATTGTTTTTCATGAGCCAAAAATTTTTACG
>WFSH01000268.1 GCA_015486145.1 Mesoaciditogaceae bacterium | reverse complement strand
TTACCGCACCCGCCGTGCACACCTTTTCGTTAAAATTTGCGTTTTCCAAAAATTTAACGGACATGTTCACCGGCGCGAACTTGGTCTCTTTTGACCACGTTGGAGAAACTACCATAAATAACACCCTGCTCCCCTTTATACTTCCTATGATCTCTATTCCCTTCTGGAGGGAATAAACCACTTCTCCACCACTTTCTTTGTGTTCAAAGGAGTAGGTGATCAACCAAGAACGTCTTTTTTTAATTTCAAAGACCGATAAGGATATTTCGTTGTCTTCTTCGTCACATAAAACAGTAAACTCACTATCTTTTCTCTGCTCCAACGATTTCAACATCCTTTCCCGTCCCCACTTTGACTTAGCATATTTCGTGCCAAAACTTTGTAAATTTTTTTGGATCTCCGAAAAGTGCGTAAAACTTGAAAAATTAGAATTTGGTGCCGAGAACTATTCGTTCCTTGTGAGAACGGTTTGTTCTTATAGGGAACTTATTGTTCCTAAAAATGCTTTTTTATATTTCTTACCTGAGAGGAATGGATCGCATAGACATCCACACACGAGTGACAAAATATGAGTTTATTTTTTATGTACAATAAATGACTAATATATATTTTTGTAACCAAAACATAACTTGACATGGTTGACTATAAAATGCTACGATGATCGCAAGAGTTTTTTATTTTTGAACCGCGGAGGAAAATCATGATCGAGAGGCATGTTTCGTTCGGTTTTGAATTTGAACAAAAAATAATTTTTGTGGTACTTATAATGCCGGCTGGTGGAGGAGCTGGAATCTGATCGTGTATCTAAGCTAAAGCGAATCCACCAGCCACATCTTTAAAAGATGTGGCTTTTTTTATATCTATAAAAACAGCACTGAAATTGTTCAAACAAGGGAGGAATGAGAAAGATGAAGGTACTGAAAAATCTCAATGTGATGGACGGCAACGGTAATTTCTGGGAGGACGTGAATGTGATCGTTGAAGGCACCAAGATCAAAGACATAAGTAAAAATGTGCCTTCTCCAACAAACGCCGAGGTTATCGATTTAAAAGGGTACACCTTGCTTCCCGGCTTAATCGATGCCCACGTGCATCTGAGTGGAAATGGAGAACCAAACATGGAAATGATCAGGTTGAAAGAGTTGCTTCCCACAACAACGCTAAAGGCTTACTTGAACGCGAAAAACGATCTTTTAGCTGGTATCACAACTTTGAGGTCAATGGGAGACAGGGGATTTCTCGATGTGGCGTTGAAAAAGGCCATTGAAGCTGGAATGATCGAAGGACCAAGGATGAGAGTCGCCGGCCAGGCCATTTCAATGACTGGTGGTCATGGAGATATGTGGTTGGCGCCTGGCATAACCTACAACAGTTTTGGAGCTATCGCAGATGGTGTGGACGAATTGAGAAAAACGGCGAGGTATCAAATCAAGATGGGGGCAGATCACATTAAATTGATGGCAACAGGAGGTGTGATGTCTGAAGGAGACGAACCAGGTTCTCCTCAGTTGAATGAAGACGAGATGCGTGCCGCCATTGAAGAAGCGCATAAAGTTGGCAAGAAGGCTGCGGCTCACGCTCAAGGCACTGAGGGCATTAAAAATGCCATCAAAGCTGGAATAGATTCGATAGAGCACGGTGTGTTCTTGGATGACGAAGCCATACAGATGATGAAAGAGAGAAACGTATTTTTGGTAGCCACCCTTTCCGCGGTGTACAACATCAAAAAACACGGAAGAGAAGGCGGTATTCCAGAGCATGCCGTGAGAAAAACCGAAAAAATAATGGATTCCCACCTCGACAGCTTTGCCCGCGCGTACAAAGCCGGTGTAAAAATCGCCATGGGTACAGATGCCGCCACACCGTTTAACAAACATGGTGAGAATGCTCAAGAACTCGAATTAATGGTTAACGCCGGCATGAAAGCCGAAGATGCAATATTGGCAGCTACAAAGAGAGGCGCCGAGCTCCTTGGAATGGACGATATTGTGGGAACTCTCGAACCCGGAAAGGAGGCGGATATGATAGCGGTTGATGGAAATCCACTCGAAGATGTGACGCTTTTACAAAATGTGAAATTCGTCATGAAAGCCGGGAAAGTTTACAAATTTGAATGATTTTGTCCATTATCTTTTTGGAGGTGATGCTATGAAAGCTAAAATTCTTTTGTTCGCAGCGGTATTGATGGTAACCGTGTTCGTGTTTGCCTCTGTTCCACACCCGAACACGATTATCTATGAGCATGAAAGGGCAGCAGAAACGCTTGATCCGGCAATGGTTATCGACACCGCTTCTGGTCAAATTTTAAGTAACGTTTACGAAACTCTTATACAACCAGCAGGCACGTCTTTGACAAGGTACGCTCCTGTGCTTTCAACAAACGTTCCTTCGGTCAAAGACGGAACAATCCTCGACAGCGGAAAGACGTATATTTTCCATATAAGAAGGGGAGTACACTTTCACAACGGAGACCTGCTAACTCCACAAGACATAGTGTACTCCCTCGAAAGAGCCGTGGTGGTTGGAATGGCCGGAGGAGATTCTTACCAGTTAACCGAACCTTTGTTGCCAAAGATAAATGGCAATTACGTCACCAACTTAACGCAGTGGGCGGTAAAACTCGCAGGGGTTAAGTCGTGGAGTGATCTGTTTGCCACTGGCACGAGCACTCCAAAAAACGAGAAGTACAAAAAAGCTCTCATCGACGCTTTTAACCTCATGTCGAGAGATTTTCAAGTGAAAGGCTACAACATCATAATACATTTACCCCACGCTTACAGCCCATTTTTTGATTCTCTCATCAGCAACATGGCGATGGTCATGGACAAAAAGTGGGCAACCGCTCACGGAGCGTGGCCCGGCACAGCCAACACGTGGTGGAAATACCACAACCCCGTCCGCCAAAAGGATCCTCTTTATTCTATCACAAATGGGACGGGCCCCTTTGAACTGTACAAGTGGGTAAAGGGTAGAGAAGTCATACTTGAACGATTTGATGCATATTGGAAAGGTCCCGCAAAGGTTAAATACGTGGTCATAAAAACTGTACCAGAGTTCACAACCAGAAAGTTGGATCTGATTCGCGGCAACGCCGACATAATATCCGTCCCTCCACAGTACATTGGCCAAGTTGAAAACATTAAAGGAGTAGAAGTATCGAGAAACATCCCAGGCTCTGCCGAGTATCAAATTTCATTCGCTTTTAGCGTTAATCCACACAGTAAATACATCTACTCGGGAAAATTGGACGGAAATGGGATTCCACCAGATTTCTTCTCAAACTTAGACGTTAGAAAGGGATTTGAATATCTTTTCCCACACGGTATATACATAAAAGAAGTGTGGAACGGTATGGGAACAGAACCAAATGGCCCTATATACAAAGGCCTTTTGGGTTACGATCCAAACATACCCAAATACCACCAAAATCTCTCAAAAGCCAAAGAATACTTCAAAAAAGCCTACAACGGTGAACTTTGGAAAAAAGGATTTAAAGTTGCGATCATCTACAATTCCACAGATCCAACCATGAGACAAGCTTGTGAAATATTGAAAACTTACGCGATGAGAGTAAATCCGAAGTTTAAAATCATTTTGGTTCCAACTCTGTGGGCATCCCTTGTGAACGAATTTCTTAGCAACGAGATTCCACTGATCGCACTCGACTGGTTCAGCACAAGCTCGTACAATCGTGTGTATGGTTATCTTTCTTCGCACGGCGTTTACGCTTTGGCTCTTGGTCAAAAGTTCCGTAAGTTTGCTCAAAAGGAATTTGATCCACTTATAAACGCAGCTGTTTCAGCACCAAATTTAAATGAAGCGAAGAAAGTTTACCAAGAAATCGGTATGAAAGTTTACAAGGAGGCTCTCATGATTTGGCTCATTCATCCCTCACGACGTCTTGTTTATCGCAAGTGGTTGAAAGGACTGTACCCCGAAAACTACAATCCTTTCCGCACAAAGGATCTCGTTTTCTACAATCTGTCTAAATAAACTTCCCTCCAAAACCCCTCATCAACCCCTCGTTTGAGGGGTTGTTTCTTCAAAATGGGGGGTCGGGTCTTGAAATGCAAGTAGGGGCATGGCATGCCGTGCCCGTACAGAAACAAAGACCATATCCACACAGAAAAAACGAGATCTGGTCTTGAAATATATGGATCAGTGATGAGTAATCTGTGAGCGGTGATGAGTAAGCAGTGAACAGTGATGGGTAATGAGATGAGTTTCTCTCTGTTCTATGGAATCGATTTGGCACCAATGTGGATAAAATGCTTCTCTTCGTTTTTGTGTGGGTAAGAAGGTAACGGTTTCTTTGACAGATTCGGATTAAAAAACGAGATTCCGGCTCGGTGCCCGGAATGACCATTTTTATGGCCGAGGCAAAAACGAGATGCATCCCCTCACTCCCTGCTATCTTCTAGAGGGACAATCATTTCTCCGTCTAAGTAAACGGGAGTTTTAACTTTTTCATCAAAAGGAAGAATTTTTTCAAGGGTAATTTTGACGTCCCGCTCATCTTCAAAATCATAAATGTATTTTATAGAATCTCTTTCATTTCTGAGAAAGGACACTATTCCCAGCGCCTCGTTTTTTATTTCATAATCCCCAGAGTAAAAAGCATGCAAATGCTCGTTGGTCCAGCCCATCAAAATCTGAATCGTGGAGTGAAGCTTGGCAAATGAAGTCGTGTTTTCAACAAGAATTTTTTTCCATATTTTAGGTCTTAAACTCTCAAGTTCCACTTTGAGTTGGTATATTTCTTTCTTTTTCTTTTTGAACGTTGACAACTCCATGTTCCATTTTGGCTTAAAATTTGCCATATGAGAGTAAATTTTATCAGATTCATTCGCACTTTTGACTTCTAAGAAATACACATCAACGGATCTCGCGAGCAAAGATAGTTTGTTTAGAACCACAGTTAACATGTTTATCGTTATCAATACTAAAGGAGTATCTTCGATTTTGAATCTGGAATGGAATCTGACATCAAATTTTTTTATGAATTTTTCTGGATCTCTGAGAGTACCTTCTTCATCTCCTAAATCTTCTTTCTGTGCTATCAAGATTTTTGAAATATCAACGATTTTTCTGAGTTCTCTATTCAAATTTTCCGTTTTATCCACATAGTAGAAAATGAGAGAATCCTCATCAGAAGAAAAAATGAGGTATATTCCCTTCTTTGAAGGGATTGATTTTTCTGATTTCCTTACCAAAAATAGTGAGGTTTTGTTTTTAATTCCAAATTCACCGACGTGAACAAAAGTATAAGGACCAGTTTTGATCATCTTATCAACTCTTTTTACAGGCTTAGAGAAAGGGGGCTCCCCAATCTTTACGTATTTTTTCCAAAGATGAATACCTTTTTCGCCTTTAATTTCTACTTCTTTCCAAACACAGATTCCCATTTTCAGGAATTTATCCATGACATTGTATCTAATCTGATTGTTTATCGGAATGGGATTTAAGCCCTTCATCTTTTGAATCTCTTCGAAAACATCCTTTACTCTGAAAAACTGTCCATCACTTTTGAGAAAAAAGCCCGGTCTTTCAACATCGCTTGGCTTCATGTTTTTCAACGCTTTTTCAATATCTTCCTTTGAAACTGAAAGTTTTCTCCCTTTAAAAGTAAACTCTTCACTCAAGATAATCACCCCATGGTATGTGTGTCGTTCATATTTTAACTTTAAATATTTGACATTGCAAGTTAAATTTTGGGATTGGATATCATATAAACGGTTCCGAGAAGGGAGTATGTTCAATCTCAGTTTTGCCTATAGGTGTATTCTGAGCATGTGTTTAAGTCGTATAACAGCGACATCCTCTGCGGCTTCGCCTTGGTTGGAAAAGTGAAAGAAACGTTCAGATTTTTATTTTGATTCACCTATTGATATTGACTTGCGATGTTTCGTATGGTAAAATCTCTTTGTCTTTGAAAGATTTAGACCTGTTAGCTCAGCTGGTAGAGCACTTGACTTTTAATCAAGGGGCCGCGGGTTCGAATCCCGCACGGGTCACCAAAAAGCGAAAGCGCGAGGGTGGCGGAACTGGCAGACGCGCTGGACTTAGGATCCAGTGGGGAAACCCGTGTGGGTTCAAGTCCCACCTCTCGCACCAACCAAGATTTATTTAATTGTTCATTGGCGGGAATAGCTCAGTGGTAGAGCGTCTGCTTGCCAAGCAGAAGGTCGCGGGTTCAATCCCCGTTTCCCGCTCCATTCTGATCATCAGGGGAGGCAGGTGTAGCTTCAGCAGGATAGAGCGCCGCCTTGGTAAGGCGGAGGTCATGGGTTCGAATCCCATCACCTGCTCCAGTTTTGTTTGGAAGAAACGTTACCAGTTTTTGAGGGGGCGAAATGGTTTCGACGGGGTGCATGAACTGTGAAAAGCGAGCCGAGGGTGCCTACCTCCTCGTAAAAAAGGTTGGAGAAAAAAATAAACGTCAAACCAAATTACGCACTTGCTGCTTAATAAGTAAGCAGCCGCTTTCCGTTTTTTGATTGGAGAAACGGACAAAGCGTCAGACATCCAATCTCACTTGATCAGGAATGCTCTCGCCTGGTCAAGGAAATGAAAGGGAGCTCGGCGGTTTGTACCTTGTCCATGGGGGACAAATCGTGACATTAAATCATGGACTGCGCTCGGAGAAGTTCACTGGGTGTGCACTTCGGACATGGGTTCGATTCCCATCGCCTCCACCATTCTTGGAATACATTTTATGGGTTTCGTAATTGATAGTCAAAAAAATAATATCCCCTCATTTTGAGGGGATATTTTGTTGATGACAATTTAATTCTTGGCATGTCTATAATTAGAAATACCAAAAGATAGCTCCATTTAAAAAACATTGTAACTTCTCTTGATGTGCGTGAAGGTGAGAACTTAAGGCCTGTCTGAAATCTTGTAAACGAGGCAATCGTGAACCTTCTTGATTTCCACTCAATGATTCACAATGACAACAAACGAAAGGTCTATAGAGTCAAATAATTATGGTGTGATATATGAGTGAGAGGAGACGGTTGAAGTGCTCAAAAGTTTGACAAGTGTTTTTGTCGCGATCTTTTTGCTTACATCCCTAATAGCTTTTTCTGCAAACGTGGTGACGGTAACCGTTAATGCCGCTGCAATTTTAAAAACTTTACCAAACACGGCTTTTGGACTTAACGTTGCGGTGTGGGATCGTCCAACACTTCTAAACAAGAAGCTTCCACTTCTTCTGAAGGCCCTGAATGTTGATATTTTGAGATATCCCGGTGGTTCAACGTCTGACAAATACGATTGGAAAAGTAATTCCATGGTTACCGGCTGGCATTTGTACCCTCAAGAAAACAATTTTGACAATTTCATGAAACTCGTCCATGAAATCGACGCTCAAGCCCTCATAACAGTTAACTACGGCACGGGGTCTCCTAAAAAAGCAGCGGCTTGGGTAAAATATGCCAACGTGGAGCACAACTACAATGTCAAGTATTGGGAAATAGGCAATGAAGTTTATGGCGATGGATTTTACGGTCCGGACTGGGAATCGGATTTTCATAAGTTAAAAGGTCCACAAGCCTACGCCGAGAATTTCATAAAATATGCGAAAGCGATGAAAGCTATCGATCCTGATATAAAGATCGGGGCAGTTTTGACATGCCCATACACCAAAATGTGGCATCCATCATGGAACGAAACTGTGTTACGAATGGCTGGAAAATACATGGATTTCGTTGTGATTCATTGGTATGCCGTGAAGGGCAAAAAAGTGACGGATTCCGCGATTCTAAACTCAACCGATAAAATTCCCCGAATACTTGCCCAATTAAAGGCAGACATAAGAAAATTTGCCGGATCGAGTGAAAATGGTATTCAAATTTTCATCACAGAAACGAATTCCACTTTACACAATGGCCTTCCAACGACCACGCTGGTGAATGCTTTGTTTTTGGTCAATGATTATATGAGCTGGCTTCAAGGTGGGGCGATGAATGTTGATTGGTGGGATCTTTACAATCGTGGTGCTGTAGGAAAAACGACTGTCAAGCTCTATGGAAATCCGAAGTACGGTGATTTTGCTCTTCTTTCAAATGGCTTGGTAAAGGGGAAAAATGTGAATGTTTTGCCTGTCAATACACCCTTTCCGGATTATTATGGATACATGATGCTCAAATATTTTGTCAAGCCTGGGGATGACATGATTGGCAGTTATTCGAGTTGCAAAACCTTGAATGTTTACGCCAGCAAGCGTTCAAATGAAAGGGTTGCGTTGATGATCGTCAATACGTCTCCTAACATTTCGTATAAGGTACAATTGAAATTCGAAGGATTCGAACCTCAAAGCATAGCGCAAGAATACACATACGGTATGGGCAATGGTGTTGGTGGAGCGATGACATCCATTGACAAGAAAGACATTTCACTTTCAACACCACTCGAAGTGAGGCCTTACTCTATAAACGTGGTCGTTATAAAGTCTCAGCGCATCATAAAAATCTTTGGCCCGCAGGTATTTCAAACCACAAGAGTTGAACGTTCAACCATTAGTCCAAAACAAATTGAAACGGTGCAAGCAAATTTTACCAACAGATTTGGAACACTTCCAAATGCTGTGATAGTTCTCGAAATTTACAACTCATCTGGACAAATGGTGGGACAAAAGATAGTTAAAAATGTCAACCTCAATGTAAACCAACCTTACACAGTTGTGTGGGATTGGAAGGCTCCAAACGTAACTGACACTTATACCGTCAAATCTTTTGTCTTTGGCAGATATATGATCAGGACTTTCTCTTCTTCAAATAACGCTGCAAAGTTTGTTGTAGAAAAGTGAAATAAAGTCAAAAAACACGGCGTTGAAAATTCTCGATTCAACGTCGTGTTTTTATTATAATCCAGTAAGAACGGCAAATTCAATCTTCTTCTGAAGGAAGTTCTTTGAACTTTGTATTCAAAGATATCCCTTCTTTGACTTTGACACTTTTAGCACCGTAGTAATAAATTATCATGGCTATTCCCATGCTTATAAGCCATTGAATGATGGATTGAAGATACCAAGCCTCGTGAATGTTGGATATTATTCCTTGAATGAAAAGCCAACCTGATGCGATAATGGTTATAACCGCTGATATTATTACAAAGACATTCTTGTGCATTCCGGATTTTTTCTCCAGTTCAGGAGCGTGCCTCAAGAACGTTAAAGAGGCAATACCCACAGTTATGTACATGAACATCGCAGCTGCGACGGTAACGGAAATTTCATTTGCCCATCCAAACCAAACTGTTAAGAGGAAAAAGATCGTTATTATGATCGTGTTTATCGTTATAGAAGTTGCGGGAACACCCCTCTTGTTAGCTTTTCCAAGACTCTTTGGTAAAATTCCATCAACTCCCCAAGAGTAAAAGAGTCGCGTTAGGGCTTGAAGTATTGGAGGCAGATCGTTGAACAATGCCGCTGCGACCATCAAAGTGACAAATACCGCCAATCCAGCCGGCATCATGTATCCCAAAAGTGCAGGCCCATTTATTAGAGAAGTGTGTCCTGCTATCATCTGACCGGCAACATATCGCCACGGAACTGTGTGAAATACGGCCGAAGCGTAAAGAATAAAATAGGTTGTTATTATTCCTATTGCCAATGGAAAAACTATCAAAAGTGTTTTTTTGGGATTTTTGGTTTCCCCACTTGCTTGAGACATTGCCGTAAAACCAATAAAAGCGAAAAACAATAAAAACAGCGCTTTTGGAATTGTCGAGGCCGAAGAAACTGGGATCGTCTTTTTAGAAAGCAAGATGTATTTTTGCATGTTGATACCATTTGCCTTTAAAATCGACGCGTAATCATGTGGATTCCCGATAAAACCGTACAGCACGATGAAAAAACCACCAGACAACATCATAATCATCAAAATTATCGATGCCCATCCAACCGTTCTGACGCTTATCATATGAAATAGCCATATCAGCCATATGATAGCAAGTCCTATGATCAAAGTTCCCACAGTTGAATCGACCCACGCACCAGCAGATGTCAACCCTATTTGATTGAAAGCCGTGCCAAAAAATTTTGGATCTATGAACACAACCGCAGCGGCTGCCGTGGCCTCGGCCACCCAAAAAGAAAAAGAAGACAGAAATCCAAGGAAACCGTTCCAACCACGACTGACCCAGATATATTCCCCGCCCGCTCTTGGCATTGCGGAACCCAAGTAGGAATAGTTTATGGAGATGAAAAATGCAATTATACCACCTATCAACATCACGAGAGGAACGTACATACCTATCCCTGGAACTTTTCCCTCAACTTGGACGGATATGTAATTTATTCCGCCACCTATAACGTTGTCGAGTGCCAATGCGAGTATGCCGATAAGTCCTAAGCTCCTCACCAAACTTGCATGATCTGAATCTTTACTCAACACGATCACCCCCATACGATTTAAATGTGATTTGATTTAAGTGTAATTTCTCAAACACAAAGCAATTATAAAATTGTATTATTTGTGTTTTACAACACAACAATGATTTTAAAGTTACTCATGTATAGTCTTATAATTAAAAAGTTTTTCAACATTATTTTGGTATTCAATAAAAAAATGGAGGTCGGATCTTAAAATGCATAAAGCGGTGAATGGCGAGCGGTGAGCAGTAAGCAGTAAGCAGTAAGCAGTGATCAGTAATCAATGATGGGTAATCAGTAAGCGGTGATCAGTGA
>WFSH01000267.1 GCA_015486145.1 Mesoaciditogaceae bacterium | reverse complement strand
TTATGAAGCCATTTCGTTATTTCGAACGCAAGTTGTTTCTTAAACTCCATTGGGTGTAGCTCATTCGAAGAAATCTTTCTTTGAGCGTCCTCAACGTCCAAATCCGTGAGCAAACGCGCATATTTGAACATCAGCTTGTCCGGTATGGACATTATCTTTCCGTACATGTTTTCTGGAGTATCGTCCAAAGAAACGTAGTTTCCATAACTCTTGGACATTTTGAGTGTTCCATCCGTACCTTCTATGATTGGCATGGTCATAACTATTTGAGGTTTTTGTCCAAACTCCTCCTGATATTTTCTTCCAACGAGTAAATTGAATTTTTGGTCAGTTCCCCCCATTTCAACATCAGCATTTACCGCAACTGAATCATACGCTTGCGCTATGGGATAGAGAAACTCGGCTATACTGATCGGCTCACCAGAACGATAACGCTTTTCAAAATCATCTCGTTCCAACATGCGGGCAATAGTGTACTTCGCCGTGAGCCGTATTACGTTTTCAAAATTCAAGGGCTCTAACCATTCAGAGTTAAATCGCAGTTCCGTTTTGGAACGGTCAAGAATCTTAAACGCTTGCTCTTGATAACTCACCGCGTTCTTTCTTGACTCTTCTGCTGAAAGCATCGGACGAGTTTTGGATCTCCCAGAGGGATCACCAATTCTTGCGGTAAAATCCCCTATTATCAGAACAACGGTATGGCCCAGATCTTGAAATTGTCTCAATTTCCTCAAGACCACAGCGTGTCCCAAATGAAGATCTGGACGAGAGGGATCCACTCCCAACTTTACACGTAAAGATCTCCCGGTTTTTAACCTTTCGTGAAGTTCTTCAACGGTTATCAACTCTTCCACATTTTCCTTCAAGATCGTTAGCTGCTCCTCGGGACTCAACAGTTCACTTCCCCTCTTCAATGAAGATTTATCACGTATGCAGTTACAACACTCATAACCATGAAAGATATGGCTAAAACAAGAGTTATTTTCCCAAGCGTGTCAAGTCCTTTTTCACGTCCAAAAACTGTGTAAAGAGAACCAGAACCAAAGGCACCTCCAAGACCCGCATGCTTGGACATCTGCATCATAACGCTCCAAACAAGTCCCACAGCCAACGATATGTAAATCGCAACGATCACAATGGCAAAAGCACTCAATTTCTGACCTCCTCTCAAAAAATTTTCAAAACTAAAAAATTATATCATAAAATCACCACTCTCAATTACCTTCACCGTTGGAAATACACTTCTCAACATTTCCTCTCAATCCATCCACCGCTTCTCTCATCGAAGAGACAAATTTCTCGTCTTTTATGGATTTAAGATTTATTTCCACGTTAGCGATTGCCGATTTAAAAGCCGCATCCAACAGCGCTATCGCACTTTTGGCGTCACTTATGGCATTTTTGTTTCCAAATTTGTTCACCGAATTTGCCAGCGGACAAATCTTTGATATTTCGCGTGCGAGATCATACGGTACTTCACACGCTTTTTTCAGACTTTCTTGTAACTTCTCAGAGCGAATCTTCTTTTTCTCTGGCGTATCTTTTGGAAGCTTAAGCGTATTCATAAAATCGTTGAACGCCTTGATATCCTCATCTGCAATCTCGAGAAGTCTTTTTCTTCTGTAGGAAGACTCACTGATTACCCTCTCCATTTCCGCTTCGTAATCTTCATAACCTTTTTTCCCAACAGTCAACGATGCCACCATCTCAACCAGCGCCGCGCCTAAAGCCCCAACAACGGCCCCCACAGCTCCACCTCCAGGAGTTGGTGATTTGGAAGCTACTTCGTTAATAAAATCATCAAGAACTTTCTCAGATATTTTCATCTTATCACCTCCACATAAATTGCTCAGTCCCCGGTAACGATTTCCACAGAATGAGAAGCTCCTATTCTGTTAGCTCCGGCACGGATCATTTTAACCGCATCTTCATAAGTGTGAATGCCACCCGCAGCTTTAACGCCTATCTCATCGCCAACGACGAATCTCATCAAAGCCACGTCTTCTGGCACGGCCCCACTCTTAGAATAACCTGTAGAAGTTTTTACGAATTTCGCTCCTGCCTCTTTTGATATCACGCAAGCCGCAACTTTTTCTTCAAAATTCAACAAGGCATTTTCTATTATGACTTTCACAATTCGTCCCTTTGCTTCTTCAACCACGGCTTTTATATCATCAAACACTTTTTCATACTCCAAATCTTTAAGGGCACCTATATTTATCACCATATCAAATTCATCCGCCCCATTTAGCAACGTCCATTTAGTCTCCTCGGCTTTAATTTTTGAAGAAGTGGCTCCAAACGGAAAACCCACAACACTCGTGACCTTAACATTCGTGCGCTCCAACTTTTTGACGGCAAGTGAAACCCTAAATGGATTCACGCACACCGAATAAAATTTGTAATTGATCGCTTCAACACATAGGCTTTCTATTTGTTTAGCTGTGGCATCTGCAGAAAGCAAAGTGTGATCGATCATGGGGGCGATTTCGGATTTGGAAACCTCCAAATCACGTGGCGTAAACACAAAATCCTTTGCCCTAATTATTTCACTTTTGATTTTCTCAGATAAATTTTTTCCCACATTATCACCACCTTTACCAACCAAAACTATATCACAAATTGGAGTTTCAAAATTACAGGCCTATTTCTTCATGAATATTTTTCATGGCGTTCAAAGAAAGATCTAAAAACTCTTCCAAAGTCAATCCGAGTTCTGAACAGCTCTGCATTTGTTCTCGACTCGCGCCTTTTGCAAAAGCCTTTTGTTTGAATTTTTTCAACAAAAATTCCACGTTAACTGGCGCCAAAAGCTTTTCTGGACGTATGAGTGCCGCCGCAACTATGAACCCCGTGGTGGGATCTGCCGCGTATATGGCTTTTTCGATGGGTTTCTCGCGCTCCTTTTTACCACAATGGGCAAGAATTGCATCATAAACATCTTGAGGAAGATCCTTTCCCTTGAGCAATTCAACACTCACCAAGCCGTGTTTTTCCGGAGTAGTTTTGGTTTCCGGATAGTCGTAATCATGAAGTATGCCAGCTATTTCCCACAAATCCATGTCATACCCCATTTTTTCCGCCAACACGCGCATAATTGCACCTGTAGCTATCATATGATTTACCAAATTTCTTGAGTCTACGTGTGCTTTTACCAATGCAATGGCTTCACTTCTTGTCATGTCCATACACCCCTTTGCAACTTCTATATCCAAAAAACATCCTAACCACATGGTATTTCCTGAATTTCAAACTAAAATTCACTTTAGTTGGTAGAGTGTTTTTTAGTCTCGCAAATTCAAACATGATTTTTCGCAACGAATCGTAATAATTTTCCCTCAACGTTGAAAGCTTCACTTTTAGGAGTGCGGAACTTTCCACTGATCTCCCCAATATTTTAACCCTTTCATTCGATAAAGACAAAAAAAGCGTTGACTGTGGCTCCAATTTGAGTATTTCCTCAACAGCGGAGTTGAACCCATTCGATTCATCCATGGAAAAATGGCAAAGAGCTTCTAAATAAAGAAACTCTGGATCTCTGATCTTTGGAACCATCTTGATCGCTCCCGAAAAATTTCCACTGACATACATTTTCAGAGCGTGAGCGTACCTTTCAAGAACACAAAAATCGTTTTTGACTGGCGGAAGATCTTCTCCATTCTCGGACTTCATGACATCGCAGAATCCAAAACTACAAGGATTGTAGCTTTTTTCACAAATCCTCTTCGACAGAGATTCCATCATAGAGGTTTTGTTGGAAAAATCAAACATTCCTATATCCAAAAGATATTTTCGCTGATCGGTGCGCAAAAATTTAACGTTGGTCGAATTGTTGAAAATTTTCCAAACAAAATCTGCGATTTGATCCTTTGACATGGCGATGTACAGTTTAAAAGATTCTTCCCAACGTGGGTCTTCAAGAAAAAACAAAACATGGGCAAGTGCCAAATACCCCAACGAGGAAAGCGGGTGTACATTTTTCAGCTTTACCGCTTCTTCAAGTGCATCTTTCAACGAACCCATTCTCATCAAAACCATAAAGGTGTTGTACATTGACTCAGGATCGTCACTTTTTGAAAAGATGTTAAGGGCTTCTTGAAAATTTTCGTTAAGGTAAGCTGTTATTCCTCGCATATCAGCGGAAAATTTGGAATTTTCCATTATCCCAGCCAAGGTTTTGTCTGATATTGAAAAATCCAACTTGTACAGATCATCTATGCTTGAAAACCCACTGAAATCTAAATTGTAGGACTTCTGAGCTAAATAAGCAACACGATCGTTCTTAACTTCTCTTTTTTTGTTTTCAGAAAATTCACGTCCCAAATCCTTTTCAATTTTCTTTTTCAATTCAAAAACTGCTTGCAATTTTTTCAGCTTGGAATTCTCTTCCAACGTTTATCAGTCCTTTATATACGGTATCCCATCGGCACTCGGAGCACGGCTCTTGCCCACCAAACCACCGACAACAATTAGAGTTATTATGTAAGGAATCATACCAAACAAATATTGAGTATTGATGGCTAGATGCAATATTCCTTGACTTTGGAGCTGGTCGTTAAACGCGGAAGCTGCTCCAAACAAAATGGCTGCCCACATCGCACCGGTCGGACTCCAATTCCCTATGATCATTGCGGCCAAAGCGATGAAACCACGGCCGTTTGACATGTTTTCTGTAAACTGACCAAGTTCACCTATACTCAAAAATGCCCCCCCAAGTGCCGCAAAAACACCACTCATAAGAACACCAAAATACCTAACGTTGTAAACGTTAACTCCCAAAGTATCGGCCGCTTCAGGATTGTTTCCAACTGAACGCATTCTCAAGCCCAGCCTCGTTTTGTATATGAGAAACCAGCTGAAAGCAACTGAGGCAAATGCGATGTAAACCAGCGGAGAGAGAGAATTGAAAATTTTCCCAAAAAATGGGACATTCCCAAATGAACCGAGATTCACCAATGGGATGGATCTGACTAAATCTGTGGAACCCGGCTTACCAAAGAGCTCAACAAGGGAAAATCCGGTGATCCCTTGTGCCAATAAAATCAACGCGGCACCACTTATGATCTGATCTCCGGCATACCTAATAGAAGCCCACGCGTGAAGGGCCGCCATGGACACACCAAGTAGTACTCCCAACGCAAGACCATACCAAGGATTGCCGGTAAAATAACTCCCCACAACACCACCAAATGCCCCTATAAGCATTATACCTTCAAGGGCTATGTTAACCACTCCAGTTGTTTCACTGTAAACGCCACCCAATGCTGCCAATATCAAAGGCGTCGACTGGTTCAACGTCGATTTGTAAAAAATGGGATTTACAAACACATTTATTATTGCCTGTATCCAAGCATTCATGCCCCTTCAACCTCTTTTCTTTTCCAGAACATGAAAGTTTTTACCAGTCTGTTTGCCGCGACCAAAAAGATGATTATTCCCTGGATTATTATAACTATATTTTTAGAAACACCGGCAATCTGCATTTGATTGGATCCGGCTCTTATCGAAGAGATTAAAAAGGCGGCAAAAGCTATGCCTATCGGATCATTTTGACCTATCAATGCGATCGTTATTCCGTCAAACCCCATACTTCCTCCAAGCGCTCCAAGATACCTATAATATACTCCCATAACTTGCATGGTACCGGCAAGTCCGGCCAACGCCCCGCTTATGGCCATAGCCATAACCACGTTCTTGCCTATGCTTATTCCACCATACTCAGCGGCATAAGGATTAAAACCAACCGCTTTAACCTCGTATCCCAATTTCGTTTTTTCAACGAGAATGTAGACCACCACAACAGCGGCAAGAGCCACGAATATTCCCGCACTAAGCCAAGTTGCCCCCGAGGTGGCAAGAATTGGAAGCCTTGCCGAATACGCTATTTCAGGTGATTTGGGAACTCCTCCAGGCGCTTGAAAAGGTCCGTTAACAACGTAATTTGCGATAAAAACGGCAATGTAGTTGAGCATTATGGTCGTGATAACTTCATGAGCTCCCCTGGCAACTTTAAGCCACCCAGCAATCGCCGCCCACAACGCTCCACCGATCATACCGGTTACAAGCATAAGGGGAATGGAGAGATAAAAGGGATAAGCAATCATTTTCGACCCAACGTAAGTTGACAAAAGCGCTCCAATTATCAACTGCCCATTGGCTCCTATGTTGAAAAGTCCTGCTCTGAAACCCAGCCCCACGGATAACCCCGTGAGTATCAAAGGGGTGGTCTTCATCAAATTATTTATCAACGCCCCTTTCGTTCCAAAAGCCCCAAAAATCAAGGCACCATAAGCCATCAAAGGGTTCTTACCGATCATGATCATAACGATCGCGGCAATAAACAAAGAAGTGATAACCGCAAATACTGGAACCACTATTTTATCGTTCATATAAAATTTCTTCAAACCGTTCATACTTCTCAAGCCTCCTGGGCACGTAGATCTTCGAGTTTATGTCCCGCCATCATCAAACCAACTTCTTCCGTCGTCGTTTCTTGAGGAGTAACTTCTCCCATGATTTGTCCTTCATACATGACCAATATTCTATCACTCAAAGAGAAAATTTCTTCAAGTTCCATTGATACTAACAGCACCCCAACTCCTTGATCACGCATGGAAATGATCGATTTGTGAATAAACTCTATGGCCCCTATATCCAATCCGCGTGTTGGCTGGGAGATAGCCATGAAATCTGGATTAAAAGAAAATTCTCGCGCCACTATAACCTTTTGCTGGTTTCCACCGCTCAAGTTCGCCCCAAGCAAATTTATAAGTGGTGGCCTCACATCAAAACGTTTCACAAGTGCATTCGAAAATTTTTTTATATCGGATATCTTCAAAAACTCTCCATCACAAAATCTTGGATCATCGTGCTTACCAAGTATGAAATTGTAATAAAGGGGAAAAGCCGCCACCAGTCCATGCTTGAGCCTATCCTCTGGTATGTGACCCATTCCCATATCACGTCTTCTCTTAGGAGAAAAATTTGTCGCATCTATACCTTTAAAGATCACTTGACCTTCTTCCACTTTTCTCAAACCCGTAATGGCTTCTATTAACTCCGTTTGCCCATTACCTGCAACACCGGCAATTCCAACAATTTCACCTTGATTTACAGAGAAATCAAGTCCTTTAACCGCTTCCAATCCCCTATTTTCGTTAACGTGAAGATTTTCAACCCTGAGAATCTTTTTTCCTATTTTGGCTTCACCTTTCTCCACCCTAAGGAGCACTTCTCGTCCCACCATCATGCGCGCCAATGCCCTGGGATTGGTATCGCTCGTTTTCACCACACCGGTAACTTTTCCAAGTTGCATAACCGTCACGGAATCGGTTATTGCCATAACCTCGTGCAATTTATGGGTTATGAATATAATGGTTTTCCCTTGCGCCTTCAAGGCTCCCAAAATTTTAAAAAGCTCATCGGTTTCTTGAGGCGTGAGAACCGCTGTAGGTTCATCGAGTATGAGTATTTCCGCCCCTCTATATAAAACTTTTATAATTTCAACACGTTGCTGTATCCCAACTGGAAGATCCTCTATAATCGCGTCTGGCTCTACAAACAATCCAAATTTTTGTGAAAGTTCGCTGATTTGCTTTCGGGCTTTATCTCTCGCAAAAAAAGGACCATAAACCGGTTCCATACCCAAAACAATGTTCTCGACAACACTTAACCTATCAACAAGCATAAAATGTTGATGAACCATTCCAATTTTTGCCTTTATCGCATCATTTGGATTTTTTATTTTTACTTCTTCACCATTTATGTATATCTTGCCTGAATCAGAATTCAACAGACCATAAAGTTGATTCATCAATGTGGTTTTGCCCGCACCGTTCTCTCCGACTATTGCGTGAATTTCACCCTTTTTTACGAAAAGATCAACGTGATCGTTTGCAAGAACGCCGGGAAACCTCTTAACAATTTTTTCCATAACAACGGCATATTCGGAATAGTCTTTTTTATCTGTTTTACCCACACTGATTCTCCCTTCTCAAAAAGCGTGAAGGGGGATGGGAAATCCCCCTTCATACCCTTCAAAACTGTATTGGCGGAACCTGAAAAGCTTGAAATTCCTTTTTGGTACCCGGTACCACTAATTTCCCATCTTTTATGGCTTTCTTAAGAACATCCAATTGATGGAAAATTGCTTTGGGAACGAGTTGCTTTGTGTAAGTCATTGGACTCATTCCCACACCATTATCTTTTAATGACAAAGTAATAGTACCACCTTTAAAAGTCCCATTAACAACGGACTTGATACCATCAAAAACGGCAACGTTTACCCTCTTCATGGCACTGGTAAGCACATATCCGGGAGCCAAATAGTCCTGATCTTGATCGACACCTATGGCAAAATGACCTGGCCCCGCATCTTTTGCAGCTTCTATCGTTCCCAATCCAGTTAAACCTGCAGCTGCAAAAACGATGTCAGCCCCTTCCGAGAATTGACTGTTGGTCATGGATTTTCCAGCTGCCGGATCATCAAAACTCCCAACGTAGCCTGACAAAACTTGAACGTTGGCACCGTTAAGCACGTTGTAAGTTTCAACACCGGCTTCATAACCGTATTGATATCTCAAAACAGGCGGTATGGGAATTCCCCCCACAAAACCCACCTTTCCCGTTTTGGTCATCGCAGCTGCGAGATATCCAACTAAAAATGCACCTTGTTGTTCTTTGAACAAGAAATTTTCGACGTTTGGAGACTTAACTACTCCGTCTATGAAGATGAATTTTGTGTTTGGAAATTGCGGGGCAACTTTCGCGAGCGCGTCTTTCATCATGAAACCCACTGCAACGACCACATCCGATACTTGCGCAGCGGCCGTGAGATTTGGAATGTAATCGGCTTGTTCGTAAGACTGTATAACATTCGCCGTCACACCGAACTTCTTAACAGCCATTTCAACCCCGGCCCACGCGCTGTCGTTGAACGATTTGTCACCAAGACCACCGGTATCGGTGACAAAAAAGACCGTAATGGCCATGCCAATGGTGCTCAAAACAAGCACCAACGCCAAAAAAACTACGAGATACTTCTTCATACTTTAAAACCTCCTTTTTTTCTAAGTGGCTTACTCAACCACCTTCATGTTTTTTCCCTGAAAAGTGCGTGTACAATGCTTCACACGCCACAAACACGCCAACGATCGCCACGATCCAGATCATGATCACGTTTGGCCTTTCTCCTTTTTGTAAAACATGTGAATATGTCGGAAAACCGTACTCAACAAAAATTTCAACGGCCCTTGGTATCAACAACATAAAAGAGCCTATGACGGTTATGATAGAGATGACAAACCTGTAAATCCAACTTTTCCCAAAAAAAGTCATTGAAATGAGTAACAACGCGACAAGTATGAAAAGCTTTGAGCCATCTCTCGTTTGAAAAAAGAAAACATTTGGAGCCCTTTCTGGCATCATATTTGCTTTTTTCAAAATTCCATCGAGAGCGGTGCTAATCTCTTTTAAATTACTAGATGATATACGATTTTCGACATGTTCGGAAATGTTATTTCTTAAAGTTGGAGCAGCCAAAGCGTATATACCGTCAACGGTATTGGAGAATGCCAATTCTTCGTTTGAAATGCTCTTTAAATTGTTTCTTATATCTGAAAGTGCCATATTGGCTCTGTCTCGAACTATTTTTATCATGTCCAAGGATGTCGCTTCGTTACCGTATCCAAAGTAAGAAGAGTTCCTGTTGAGACTAATTCTTAATGCAGCTGGATACTCTATGATTCCTCGATATGCCTTCTCTCTTTTTAGATTTGAAAGGTATGAAGAAAGCGTTTGAGATACAAAATTGTACGGAGCGAGCCTTAAAGCCGTCAAATTAGAACTCATGTTGTTTAAATGGTACGAAAGTATGCCCAATATCCCATTTTGACCATAGATCTCGTTCTCATAGATCTTCACGTACACACTTTTGAGAAACTTGTTGTTTTTTGACATACGAGTGGATGGAAGATTAACGTATAAAGGAACAAAAAACAACGATATGAAAAGTGCCATCACAGCCGTTGAAGAAATTACGAAGAAGATTTTTTTACTCTTCAATATTCCAAACCACGAAAGCATAGACAAAAACGCCACCATGATCACCAAAAAACCGTACAGCGTGGAATCAAAACGATTTAACATTGGATCAACTTCAAGTAAGATGACCAGAGACTCAAAAACCAAAATCGACAAAAAAACGTACTTAACAAGGCGAAACCTGAAAAAAAGAAAGAAAACCAGCACCAAGGCGTAAATCAACCACCGCCAAATCAACGGCGAAGTTGGGACTTTGCTTTGAGCTGCCAGTTTGTTTTCTAACTTCAATAACCTATTGTTTGTTCTTCTTGAAACAGCCCTTTTAACGGTGTTGGCGGCAAGTAATTCTTGGAATTTCAAAGAACTGTTTACAGAGGACAAAGCACGTTTTACAACTTCTGAGGGCGTCTGTCCCATGGATATGAAGAGCTTCATGTTCCTTGCACTGTTATCAAAAACCTTTGACAGATGAAGTTTAAAAACGCCTATCGCATCGTTGATTTCTTTCTGATCGAGGGCACCGTATACCAAGCCAGACAATTCTGAAGGTATCCTCACTTTGTTGGCTGGTGGCACGTTAAATTTGAACTTCTCAAGCGCATTTGACAGAGATTTGGGTACAGAGCCACCGTAAATTTTCGAAAGAGATTCAGCGAAAAGCTTTTTCAAATCAACCTTGAGGTAAGAATAATTTCCCATCACATCACCAGATGCTCCCAACGATTTTTGAATGTACACCTGAGTTAGAGCAGCTGCGTACTTGCTTACATCGGTTACGAGGGCAAAAGCCGATTCTGAAAATGTGGGGGATTGCGGAAAATCAGTGGGACCAACATTTTGTCTGTAAAGATCGTCATCCACATACACGAGAAAAGCTGAAAGTGCCAAATTCTCAACAGGATCTTTTGTTTTGTACCTTTCGTACAAACTTTTTGAGATGTATTGCATATCAACCTTTTGAAAGTTTCCAACGGCACCCGATGGTATCTGAAAACTCCTCATTCTGATCCACCGATAGTAGGCCACTGGACCCAATTCACTGACTATCGTATAAACAGCATGATCGATCTTATTTGTGGGCCGAACGTTAAGCTCTCCTGTCTTCTCTACCATGGATATGTACGTGTTGAACGTTCTAACGTATTCTCCATAAACTGAAAGTACCTTATCTTCAAAATTCGCCGCGATCGTAACGACAGAAATGAGCAAAAACAACGTGGACACGAACACAACCCTTTTCACATCAACACCTCGCTCAAAAGCATTCAAACTGTGATAAACATTGATGACAAACGTGATAACATTTGATCGTATTACAATTATATCATAAACCAAATTGAAATATTAATGAAAAAAATAACTTTCATCCCTTTCGCAGAAAACTAAAAATGCGGATCCGAAGATCCGCAACGTTTGAAACCGAATTTCTCCTTAAATTAAACAACTTTCAAATCTTTCCCCACCCGTTTGAATTGTTCCAAAGCAAAATCAAGATCCTCTTTAGAGTGGCTTGCGCTGATCATAACTCGGATACGGGCCTTTCCTTTTGGAACCGTTGGATAACCTATGGATTGCGCAAAAACACCTGACTCAAAAAGTTTCTTGCTGAACTCCGTTGAAACTTTTGCGTCGTAAAGCATGACGGGTGTGATAGGAGTTTGACTGTGTCCAACGTCAAAGCCCAAATCCTTCATCGCTCGCTTGAAATAATCGGCATTATCCCACAATCTTTTGACCAACTCATCATTCTCCTCAAGCACTTTAACGGCCGCAAGTACCGCCCCAACATCTGGAGGTGTTGGAGCGCTTGAAAAGAGAAATGGTCTGGCTTTTTGTTTTAAATATTCAATCAGGGTAGAATTTCCGGCAACATATCCACCCACAACACCAAAGGCTTTTGACATGGTCCCTATGTCTATGTCGACTTTCCCCTCGAGCTTAAAATGAGACACTATTCCTCTACCATTCGGGCCTAACACCCCTTCACCATGAGCATCGTCAACCATTACCAAAGCGTTGTATTTCTCACCAAGTTCAACGATCTTGTCCAACGGAGCCACATCTCCGTCCATGCTAAAAACGCCATCCGTAACGATCAGACGTCGACGCGCATCTGTATAAGTTTTGAGTTTTTCTTCGAGATCTTTAACATCAAGATGACCCCATCTGATTATTTTGGCTCCAGACAAACGACACCCATCTATTATCGATGCGTGATTCAATTCGTCGCTGAAAATGAAATCTTCCTTGCCAACAATTGAAGGGATAACAGCTTGATTGGCGTTAAAACCAGACTGAATGAGCATCGCAGCTTCTGCACCTTTAAATTTTGCCAACTCTCTTTCCGCTTGTTCGTGCAGCGACAACGTGCCGGCTATAGTTC
>WFSH01000266.1 GCA_015486145.1 Mesoaciditogaceae bacterium | reverse complement strand
TCCATATACAACTCTGAAAAAGTTGCACACGTTATTGGAATAGATACTCCAAAAGTGGCAGTGTTGGGAGCGGTTGAGACTGTTAATTCGGCCATGCCTGCCACATTGGAAGCCGCTTTACTTGCCAAGATGAATGACAGAAAGCAAATTAAAGGCGCTGTGGTTGATGGTCCATTTGCTTTAGATAACGCTGTAAGTGAGGAGGCTGCCAAACATAAAGGAATAGAGAGCCCAGTTGCGGGTCGGGCAGATGTGCTTTTGGTTCCGGATATAGAAGCGGGTAACATACTTTACAAAGCTCTTGTGTTTATAGCCAAGGGGAAACTGGCTGGAACGATTTTAGGGGCGAGAGTACCAATTGTTTTGACTTCTCGAGCTGATGACGACGAGTCAAAACTTTACTCTATAGCTTTAAGTGCTCTTATCGCTCAGGAGTGATTTGATGTTCAGGATTCTTGTGATCAATCCGGGATCCACTTCCACAAAACTCGCGATTTTTGAGGACGAAAAGCTTGTCAGATCTTCCAATATACCTCACTCTAACAAAGAGTTGAAGCGTTTTGATAAAATTGCCGATCAATATGCATTTCGTTTGGAAAAGATAAAGTCATTTTTACAGGATGCGGGTTATTCTCCAAGGGATTTTTCTGCCATTGTGGGAAGAGGTGGATTGATAAAACCAGTAGAAGGCGGTACTTACAGAGTAAATGATGAAATGCTCGAAGAACTCAGAAGCGCTAAATATGGTGAACATGCTTCAAACCTTGGAGCGATTCTTGCAAATGAACTTGCCAGAAAAAGCGGGACAGCCTCTTTCATAGTAGATCCCGTGGTAGTTGATGAAATGGAGGATGTTGCCAAGATATCAGGACATCCAGATTATGTTCGTAAGTCGATTTTTCATGCGCTTAATCAAAAAGCTGTGGCTCGCAAGGCCGCCGAAACTCTTTCTAAAAAATATGAAGAATGCAATTTTATAGTTGCACACATGGGTGGTGGTGTTTCAGTAGGTGCTCACAAAAGAGGAAGGGTTGTAGATGTAAACAACGCTTTAGACGGTGATGGCCCGTTTAGTCCAGAAAGAAGCGGAACTCTTCCGCTTACCGGGCTTATAGAACTTTGTTATAGTAAAAAATACACGTTCGATGAAATAAAAAAACTCATCAAGGGTAACGGCGGCCTTGTTTCTTATCTTAACACAAATAGCGCTCAGGAAGTTCAAAATAGAATCAAACTTGGCGATCGGCAAGCAGAGTTAATCTACAAAGCTTTATCTTATCAAATCTCAAAATGGATTGGACGTATGATCATTCCACTTAACGGTGAGGTGGATATGATCATTTTAACGGGTGGATTAGCCTACGATACTGATTATTTAGTTCCATGGATAAAAGAGAAAGTTTCATGTATAGCACCAGTCAAAGTGTTTCCGGGTGGTGATGAGGAGAAAGCACTTGCAATGGGAGCTTTAAGGGTTCTAAGAGGAGAAGAAAAGGCAAAAACTTATGGCGGTGAAAAATGAATTTTCTGAATTTTGAAACGCGGCTTTTCGTTTATATGGGCATGTTTGGAAGTGGGAAAACGGAATTGGCGATAAACACGGCAATCGAATTGAGAAAGCATTCCTCGCATGTTGCTTTGGTTGATATAGACGTTATAAGTCCTTATTTTCGCAGTCGGGATGAGCGAGATTTTTTAAAGACAAAGGGAATAGAAGTTATAGCTCCACCAGGGGTGTTGAGTCATGCGGATCTTCCCATTATAACAGCTCAAATGGGAGGGTACATATCTAATCCAAATTATTTTACAGTTGCCGATGTGGGTGGTAACGAGGATGGAGCAACAGTTTTGGGATCTGTAAAACAATTTCTTGATTCCACCGACAAAACGGTTTTCTTTGTTGTTAACACTTTACGTCCTTTCAGTACAACGATCGATGAGATTGCCAAAAACGTTCAGAAACTTTCCGAAATGGGAAAAGTGAAAATTGATTATCTCGTGTGCAACACGAATATAGGTGTTGAAACGAGTAACGAAGACATACAGAAAGGGGAAGAGATTGTGGGAAAAGTTTCTGAATATCTTGAGATACCTGTTGCCTTTACTGCGGTGAAAAATGAGATAAATTATTCTGGGAAATTTCCCATATTTAGACTTAAAAGATATTTGGTCAACCTTTGGTAAGAATTTTGAGAGGAGGAATTATATGACGAAAAAAGCGTATATAGAAATAAACTCAGAAAGGTGTAAAGGTTGTGGTTTGTGTATCAACGCCTGTCCGCAACACGTGATAAGATTTTCGGAGAATTTCAACAACAAAGGCTATCATTATGCAGAACTTCACGATCCAGATGGCAAATGCATAGGATGTGCTTTTTGTTACGACATGTGTCCAGATGTTTGTATAACAGTTCACAGAGTGATAAAGGAGGAGAGTAAAGTATGAAAATGCTTTTTAAAGGGACTGAAGCTATTGCTGAAGCAGCGATCAGAGCCGGTTGCAGGCTTTATTTTGGGTATCCAATAACTCCTCAAAGTGAGCTTACTGAGTACATGTCTCGAAGGTTACCGGAAGTGAATGGAACATTTCTTCAAGCAGAAAGTGAAGTAGCAACTGTTAACATGATGTATGGAGCTTCTTGCACTGGAAGGCGGGTTATGACATCTACTTCTTCGCCTGGCTTCAGCTTGATGATGGAAGGAATTTCTTACATGGCTGGTGCCCAACTCCCAGCTGTTTTTGTAAATGTGGTTCGAGGTGGTCCAGGATTGGGAGATATTCAACCGGCACAAAGTGATTACTTTCAGGCAACCAAGGGAGGTGGTCATGGGGATTATCGAATGATCGTGCTTGCTCCTCACACGATTCAAGAAGCCGTTGATCTTATGAATTTGGCTTTCGATTTGGCAGATAAATACAGAATGTTAGTTACAATTCTTGCAGATGGCATGCTTGGACAAATGATGGAGCCTGTAGAATTTCACGAAATGCGCGATCTGAGAGATATGCCCCAGAAAGAATGGGCTCTTACGGGGGCATCGGACCATAAACCAAGGAAAGTTACTTCATTTGATATAGATCCGTATGAACTTGAAAAGATGAATCTCCGTTATCAGGCGACGTATAAAAAAGTCGAAGAAAATGAGGTGAGGTATGAAGAGATCAACACCAAAGACGCAGATATAATTGTTGCTGCGTATGGAACGATGGCGAGAATAGTTAAAACGACCATTCGTATGGCCAAAGAGGAGGGAATAAAAGTTGGGCTCTTCAGGCCCATAACACTTTGGCCTTTCCCATACAAGCGACTCAACGAGTTAGCCGATACAGTTAAAAATGTGCTCACTGTTGAAATGAGCTATGGCCAAATGCTTGAAGATGTGAAATTGGGAGTTAATGGTAAAGCAAATACCCCCTTCTATGGTAGAAGTGCTGGGGTTGTTCCAACTCCCACCGAAGTTCTCGAGGCCATAAAAAAAATTATGGTAGGTGATTTAAATGGTAGATAAAGCTGTGGATAAGGTAATCGCTCGAATGCCAAAGTCTTTAAGTGGTAAGGAATTTACATATTGTCCTGGATGCCATCATGGTATAGTGCATAGATTGATCGCCGAAGTCATAGATGAACTCGGTATCGCGGGAAAGACTTTGTTGGTAGCTCCCGTTGGGTGCTCGGTTTTTGCATATGAATTTTTTGATTTGGATGGAACGGTAGCAGCTCACGGTCGTGCCCCGGCAGTTGCTACGGGGATGAAAAGGGCTTTGCCAGACAGAATAGTTTTTACTTACCAGGGTGACGGTGATCTTGCTTCAATAGGTACAGCTGAAATAGTCCATGCGGCTAACAGGGGAGAAAATATAACAACGATATTCATAAACAACGCGGTTTATGGAATGACTGGAGGACAAATGGCGCCTACCACCCTTTTAGGTCAAAAAACTACAACCACTCCCTATGGGAGAACTGTGAAAGCGAATGGTTATCCGATTAGAATGAGTGAAATGCTTTCAACCTTAGAGGGGTCTGCATACATAGAGAGAGTGATGGTTACCACCCCCCAAAATACCATCAAGGCTAAGCGTGCGATAAAGAAAGCATTTGAAACTCAAATTAAAGGTTTGGGATTTTCGATGGTCGAAGTGCTTTCAACGTGTCCAACCAATTGGGGTATGACTCCAATTGAAGCATCGAAATGGCTTGAGGAAAATATGACGAAACAGTTTCCACTTGGCGTTTATGTTGATAAGACAAAGGGGGGCAACTGAAATGGCAACCTATTCAATTATTGCTGCAGGATTTGGTGGCCAGGGTGTTATGCTAATGGGAAAGATCATAGCAGAAGCCGCCATGCACGAAGGGAAAAATGTCACTTGGTTGCCTTCTTATGGACCTGAAATGCGTGGTGGAACCGCTAATTGTACCGTTGTGATCAGTGACGAAGACATAGCCTCTCCAATAGTGGATAAGCCAGACGTGGTAATTGCCATGAACATTCCTTCCATGCTCAAGTTTGAAAAAGATCTGAAAAGAGACGGTATACTGCTCATTAATTCGTCAGTTGTGGATAGAGAGCCCACCAGAAAAGATATAAAAATATTCAAAATTGATGCGAACGCCATAGCGGATAAAATTGGGAACGTAAGGGCATTAAACATGGTAACCGTTGGTGCTTTCAAGAAAAGCACTGAGATGGTGAAATTTGAATCCATAAAAAAAGCCCTTGAAGAAACGATGACGGGAAAGAAGAAAAAATTTCTCGATTTGAATATCAAAGCGGTACAGGCTGGAATGGAAGAAGTAGAAAAGGATTGAGTACTTAGCAGTTTAAATTTAGCATGAAAAAGGGCACCCCAAAGGGTGCTCTTTTCAACAACGAACCCGGGCAATAACCTACTCTCGCAAAGGGTCGCCCCCTCACTACCATCGGCCCATGGTGGCTTAACGGCCGTATTCGGAATGGGAACGGGTGTTTCCCACCACGGTATCCTC
>WFSH01000265.1 GCA_015486145.1 Mesoaciditogaceae bacterium | reverse complement strand
CTTCGATTTTTTGACCCACCGCTTGACTCGGACAAAGCGCAAAAATTTCCACGAGAAACATGGTTGCAACATGACTGCTGCGTTTTAGAATCAAAATAACGGCGAATTGATATACCGTCGGGAAAACGATATTTACCAGGTAAACTAAGTAAACTTTAGTTTACATCATTGGATAAAGGGATTACTCAATTTTATAACCGTATTCCATATTTTTTTCTGCAAAACTTCGTATTTTTTCGTTCGTGAATTTTGAAACTTTAGGAGTATAATGTTAAAAACGTTGATTTTTCGTGAATTTGCGATCGTTAAAAAATTAAGATTGTGGAGGAGAAAAATGAGAGAAGGAAAACTTTCCAACCCTGGCGCAATTGGGTTGGGCGGATTTGCTTTGACAACGTTTATTTTAAACGTCGCGAATGCCGGAATTGTCCCTCAGGCTTTGTTTGCGGCGTTGCCTTTGGGAATATTTTACGGAGGGATCGCACAGTTTATAGGCGGTTTGTTGGAATTTAAAACCGGTAACACCTTTGGAATGACAGCATTTACGGGATATGGATCTTTTTGGATGGCATTTGCGTTTCTCATGTACGCTCCCACATTTCACCTTGTGTCTTCGAATCTCTTAGGGCCAATACTCGGAATAACATTTGTTTCATGGGCTATTTTCAGTGCGATCATGGCACTGCTTTCTTTCAAGACAAAAGACAAAACGACGATCGCACTTTTTATCCTCGTTTTTTTCCTTTTTCTTTTACTCAGCATAGCCCAATATACAGGCAGCAAGGTTATGACAATTATAGCGGGATATGAGGGTATTGCAACGGCGCTTTTGGCATGGTACGGCATGTATCTGGCGGTAAAAAGCCAATTCGAATGAGTGCGACATTTCCACTCGCTGAATTTCATATACTCGCCAAACTTTAGATTTGTGCATTGATGGCTCCGACATTGACTTTGGTTTTGTCTTCGTTTTGCCGTAAAAATTCCCATGGGTTAATCCATGATTTTAGGAGAAATGGCATCCTGAATATACCTTCTTTTTGCTTCGCCACGTTATCTTATTGGAAAAGATTTTTATGACCGGAATGACAAGTTGCACGGGGTAAGGATCACCCGTTTCTTAAAATTCACGTGGCAGTGGGTTGACACAACGCCTTCTAATGTGAGAACATACTTTAGATGAACAGAAAAAATTTGCTTGATTTTGCTTCGTTGATTTCTTCTCGAACAATATACGCTCTAAATTGGTACAACATCTCTCCACTTTATATTTTCATTGAATCTTCTCTCGCAATCCCACTTATGAAATTAGGAGAGATTCCAACTTCTTTTCTCATAGGCGCCGGTGTGTTTCAAATACCAGGAGGAATTCTTGCTGCAAAAATTGGAAACAAAAACGCTGCCGTCAGCGGTATGTATTTATTATCAATAATGGCGGTACTTTCGGGCTTGAGTTGGAATCTTTCATCAATGGTAATATTTAGATTTTTCCTCGGGGTTGGGGCGGCAATGTACTTTTCACCGGCACTGGGAATAATAAAGAACGTATTTTCAGACAAAAGCAAAGGTCTTGCGATGGGGTTTTACAATGGAGCTTTCAATTTTGGAGCTGGTATTGGAATAGCCCTTTGGAATTCCATAGCCATTTTGGTGGGTTGGAGATGGGCACTTGTGATTGGTGGTTTGATAGGACTTGCGATAACGGTTGAAAATCATCTCACACTTCCAACTGATGAGTTGAAAAGGGAAAAAATCGAATGGAAAAGAGTGCTTTTAAACAGGAATGTCTGGTTTGTAGGATTGAGTTTGGCAGGTTTTTGGGGTGCGTTTTTCGCTTTTGCACAGTTCTTAAATCCTTACCTCGTAAAAACAAAAGGTATGAGTGCTAATCTTTCAGGCCTTGTTTCATCACTCACCTTAATTGCCGGTGCTTTCGGTGGACCGTTGATTGGCATGATATCGGACAAATTAAAGAGAAGAAAAGAGTTTATGATATTACTTGCCATCGTGATGTGCTTTTTTATATCAACCGTTTTTCTTACCAACTTTACCACCATTTGGATTTACACCTCTGTTCTCGGTTTACTTTCGGCTGGCATTTTTTCTGTGCTTTACGCAATTCCAGCAGGATATAAAGAGATTCCAGAACGTCTTTTACCACTTTCAATTGCGATCATAAATTCAGTTCAAATATCAGTGGGATCGGTGGCGCCTTATCTTTTCACGTTTACAGCTGCAAAATTTTCGTTTAACATCGCGTGGATGTCTCTCGGAGCATTTTTGATCATCTTTCTTCCGTTTGCAAAATTTGCAAAGGACGGATGAAAAAAACATTGGACAACTGTCAGGAGTCTTACCAAAAGGGACGAGATATTTTCAGATTTTGTCCTGGCAAGGATAGTTTTAGACAGGTTGCTTCATCATTCGAGCATAGTGAACATCAGAGGGAAGAGTTATAGGTTGAAAGAAAAGTAGAAAAACGGCCTTGTGGGATCAAAAATTATGAATGGATTAAACAGAAACAAAATTCATAGAATTGCTAATTTTTGAGCCTTATTCTCAAAATTTACAAACCATTTCACCGTATCCTGGAGCGTCTCGATAAAAGGCCGTGGGACGTAACCCAGTTCTTTCGTTGCTTTTTCATGCGAAAAAGTATAGTCCATGCTCAATGTATGGACAGAATAAGGGGTGAAAATTGCTTTTTTCCTACCTAAAATAGACGTTATCAATGAGAAATACGACAAAAACATTGCATTTTTTTCTCCAAGCATGATCAAAGGTCCTCTTTTACCGGTAATTTTTCCTAATTCTTTCATCATTTTATCCATCTCTATTTTCTCGCCACTTAGTATGTAAGCTTCTCCTTTTTTACCTTTCTCACATGCCTTTATCGCTCCATCTGTCACATCACGAACATCTACAAAATCAAAAGAGCCTTTTATTCCTACCGGTAATTTATCTTGTAAAAATCTCAATATCATTGTACCCATTTCTGATTTCTTGAAATCGTAAGGTCCCATTATCCCTGTTGGGCATACGATAACAACATCAAGTCCACCTTTCGTCGCATTCAGCACTTTCAAGGCGGCAGAAGCTTTCGTCTTTCCATACATTCCTGTCGTTAGCCTAGGATCAAATGGAGTATTTTCATCTATAAAACTTCCCCGTGGTGGCTCTGCAAAAGCATGAACAGAACTCATGTAAAGTATTCTTTTAACTTTAAAGATTTTTGCAGCATTTAGAACATTTTCAACGCCTTTTATATTTACACTCTGAACTAAATCTCTCTTTCCTCCTCCTATGCTGATCACTGCTGCTAAATGATATATGAAATCTACCCCTTTGGTGGCTTTTTTTACATCTTCAAAATTTCTGATATCCCCTTCTACTTTTTCAACATTTAATCCCTTCAACGGGGTTAAATCATCATCCTTCAATACAAGAACTCTCACTTTTTCACCCCTCTGAAGGAGTTTTCTGACAAGAACGTTCCCCACGTGTCCGGTTGCACCGGTAACAAGTATCATCCCTTCACCTCCATATACGTCATGACGCGCTTTTTGCACCTTTTGAGGAATTGAAGATCTTTATCATCCTGAAAAATCCATCTGATATCACTTCTAAGTCTTTTGGTGGTATCTTTTTCATGACGTCATTTATTACTTTTTCAAAACTTTCCGCCGTCAGGTCGAATAACTCTTTTCCTTTATCGCTAAGTTCTACATTTATTACCCTTCTATCATTGCCATTCCTCACTCTTTTAAGATATCCTTTTTTCTCCATGCCATCTATCAAAACTGTAACGTTGGATTTCGCTATTGAAAATACCCTGGCAAGCTCGCTCATCTTCTTACTGGATTTCATGCCAATATACATAAGTATGTAAAATTCCATCGTCTTCAAATTTTCAGTTTCCTCACAGCTTGGAAGTATTTTCGTAAAATTGATGACAAGGTCAAAAACCATTTCCAATATCTTTTTGCTCTCGTTTTTTCTCATTTTATCCTCCTCCGATTTATTAGACTGACAACAAAAACAAAAGTTCAAAAAATGAATAATTAAAAACAAGAATTAATGTCAACCAACAAGGATGTGCTACATTAAAATAAAAAATGATAAAATTATTCCTGATGTGCGTGAAAGTAGAAATTTTAATCGGTACAAAAAGGTGTAAAAAGTCAAGATGTTTTTGATCCACCAGACCAAAGTTTTTGATCCACCCGCCTAAGATTTAAATTTGCTGTTCTGCTTTCTTCCGAAACTCTCACCATTCATGTTCAACACAATGGCATTGTGAGTGATCCTGTCGAGTAGAGCCATCGTTAGAGCTTTGTCATGAAATATCTTTATTATCCATTCGAAAAGATGTCAACACCAATCAAAAAGTAGAGAAAACATCAAACTAATTTGTGAGAAAACATCAGTCAAAAACAAGAGATTTCATCACTTTGATCCATTCATAATTTTTGCTCCCACAAGGCCGTTTTTCTGCTTTTCTTTCAATCTATAACTCTTTCCTCTAATGTTCACTATACTCGAATGATGAAGCAATCTGTCAAGAACTGCCGTTGCCAAAACAGAATCTGAGAATATCTTGTCCCATTCGGTAAAACTTCTGTTAGATGTCACTATGATGCTTCCCCTTTCATATCTGCTTTCCACCAATTCGAAGAACAATTTTGCTCCCTCTATATCCAAAGGCAGATATCCAAGCTCGTCTATTATGAGTAAGTCAAGGCTCTTGTAGAACCTCAGCAATCTTTCGTAACTCATCCTTGCAAATGCCTCTTTCATTCTCTCGACGAGCTTTACTGAGTTAATGAAATACGCCTTCTTTCCTTCTTCAATCGCTTTCATCGCCAGTCCTATTGCGAGATGTGTCTTTCCCACTCCTGGTGGTCCAAGGAAAATGACGTTTTCTTTTTCATACATGAATCTCAACGTTTCAAGTTCTTTTATTTGTTTCACGTCTATACTCGGCTGAAATGAAAAGTCGAATTCCGCTATCTTCTTGTGAAATGGAAGACCTGAATATCTCAATCTTATCGTGTATTTTTTCTCTTCATCTGACTTTATCTGTGAATTCAACAATTCTTCAATCAGTTCGAACACGTCAGAGCCTTTCTCACTCCATTTCTGTGCGGCTGAATCGAGAACTTTTTCAATGCCATCCAAATGCATCTCTTTGAGCATCTCATGAACTCGTTCATATCCCATTTTGACTCACTTCC
>WFSH01000264.1 GCA_015486145.1 Mesoaciditogaceae bacterium | reverse complement strand
GAGGATACCGTGGTGGGAAACACCCGTTCCCATTCCGAATACGGCCGTTAAGCCACCATGGGCCGATGGTAGTGAGGGGGCGACCCTTTGCGAGAGTAGGTTATTGCCCGGGTTCGTTGTTGAAAAGAGCACCCTTTGGGGTGCCCTTTTTTATGCTGATTCGATTAAAACAAAAATGAAAAGAGTTTCCGAATCAAAGAGTGGATTTTGCGTACCCACCATCTACCCGAATCGTTGAACCCGTAATGTAACTTGCACGCTCTGATGCAAGAAAAACTATCATATCTGCAATTTCATTTGGAATGGCAAGTCGTTTAACATCTGTTCTATCTGCTATCTCTTTCTCGATCACTTTGCTTTCCTTTCCTTGAGCACGCGCAGAATCTTCGATCAAAGCACGAACTCTGCTCGTTAAGGTGTAACCAGGAGCTACGCAGTTAAAGGTGATGCCAGAAGATCCATGTTCCATGGATAAGCTCCTCATCAAACCCTCTACGGCCATTCTGATGGAATTAGATAACAAAAGTCGCGGTATAGGTTCAAAAACCGAGACGGATGTTAGGGCAATCACGCGCCCCCATCTATTCAAAATCATTCCTGGAAGAAAAGCTCTTACCAATCGAACAACACTCATCAAAGTTAAATCAAAAGCTTCGTGCCATTCTTTATCTCCAAGGTTCTCAATCTCTCCCGGTTTTGGACCGCCAACATTTGCAAACAGAATATCTATATCCCCAACATCAGCTTTTAACAGAGAGATGTCTTCCATTTTCGAGAGATCACAATCATGACCGTGAGCCACAATGCCAAATCTTTTTGATATCTCGTTGGCAATTTCTTCCGTTGAGTGTCTTGCCACAATTTCCAAATTGGCCCCTTCGGCGGCAAACGCTTCCGCCACCGCTCTCCCTATTCCTCTGGTAGCACCTCCCACTAAAACTCTTTTCCCTTTTAGTTTGAGATCCATAAGTCTTCTCCCTTTTGGTTTAAAGTCTCACGTTCGCGCCTTTGCTCTCAAGTGCGATGGTCTTGTATGAAAGATCGTGTAATGCCTCGATTTTCCTTATGGTATGTGTCTTAGACCTCATGGCTATGGTGTACGTGATGATGCGATTTTTGTAATATCTAACCCCTTTTAACATATCACCATCTGTCACACCAGTTGCTGAAAATATCACATTCTCTCCACCTGCAAGATCATCTGTGAAATAGACCTTATCTGTATCGATATCACCAAATTTCTGTCTCTCTTCATCAGTCGGAGCGAGTTTAAGCTGTATTTCTCCTCCCAGAGCTTTAAGAGCCGCAGCGGCGAGTACCCCTTCTGGAGAGCCTCCTATCCCCATATACAGATTCACGCCACTGTCTGGGAGGGCACTAGCTATGGCAGCCGCAATATCTCCATCACTTATGAGTTTTATTCTTGCACCAACTTTTCTTATCTCATCAACTAATTTTTCATGTCTCTTACGGTTAAGTGTCACTATGGTGAGCTCGTGAACATCAATTCCGAGTACAGCAGCGGCAATTTTCACGTTCTCTCTCACACTGGCGTTTATATCCAATTTCCCGGCAAGCTCCGGTCCGCATGCCAATTTTTGGCTGTAGAAAGTCGGAAGAGAAGCAAGTTTCCCCTTTTCAGATGCCGCCATAACGGCTATCGCATTCGGTAATCCGTTGGCCACAAGACGTGTCCCGTCGATAGGATCTACAGCTATATCCATTTCTGGAGAGTCTTCAGACCAATTTCCAACATGTTCGTTCACGTAAAGCATGGGCGCTTTGTCTTTTTCACCTTCTCCTATGACGATAGTGCCTTTCACATCAACCAATTCAAGCATTCCTCGCATTGCATCAACAGCCGCCTGATCCACGATTTCTTTGTTACCAAGGCCAAGATATTTACTTGCGTTAAGCGCCGCTGCTTCGGTAACCCTTATCAATTCAAGTGTTATCTCTCTCTCGTTCATAAAATAGCTTCCTCCTCGAATTTATAAAATCTGTGAAGCCAGAGTGGCAAGCTCTGATCTAACCCCCTGAGATAGCTTAACATGCCCAGCTATCTTGTGCGCTGAAAATTTCATAACCGCATAAGTCAATCCGTTAGATGCTGCGTCTAAATAAGGGCTGTCGATCTGGGAAATGTCACCAGTAAGGACTATTTTAGTCTTAATGCCAACTCTGGTTATTATGGTTTTCACTTCGTGTGGAGTGATGTTTTGAGCTTCATCAACGATTATAAATTGATGTGGGATACTTCGACCACGTGTGTAACTGAGAGCTTCGACTTGTAGAAATTTGGCATTTTCAATCTTTGAAGTGGACTTTCCAACATTGTCAAATAAGAATTCAAGGTTATCGCGTATTGGTTGAACCCACGGCCGCATTTTCTCTTCTTCGCTACCGGGTAAATATCCTATGTCTTTTCCCATTGGAATAACGGGACGGGTAACTGTCACTTTTTTGTACTTCTTTTCATCCACCGTTAGGTATAAGGCCACCGCCAGAGCAAGCAAGGTTTTCCCCGTGCCTGCAGGACCGAGAAGCGTAACAAGTGCGACATCATCATCTAACAGCAGATCTAAAGCCATGAGTTGTTCGGGATTTAGGGCATGAATACCCCATATCTGGGTATCAACCCCAACTTGAAGGGGAATTAGTTTTCCATTTTTGTATCTGAAAATTCTGGAATCTTTAAACTCCACAAACTCATTTTCCACCAGATCGTTGATTCCAATCGATTTAGGGTCACCATCCTCTGGAGGCATCTTCTCGGATTTCCTATAACCTACCAGGATGTTGTTCTCGCTGGTACGATCGGTCAAGTAATCTTGTGCTTCCAATCCAATCGCGTCCGCCTTTATCCTCATATTTATATCTTTGCTCACTATGACAGTTTTTAAAGAACTACGCTTTGCAATTTGTAGGGTGTAAAGAAGTATCCAGTCATCTGTTACACGGTCAGAAAGAAAATGCGGCATTTCTCTCCTGTCTTCCGTAACTTCAACTTTTAACGTCCCGCCATTTTCAAGATGAACACCTTTGAAAAGCTTTCCCTTTTGCCGCAACATATCCAATTCTCGAGAAACTTGCCGAGCGTTTCTCCCAATCTCACCCGGCCGGCTTTTAAGTTTATCTATTTCTTCAATAACGGGAAGCGGGATTATGAGATTGTTGTCTTCGAAAGCGTAAATGGAGTTTGGATCGTGGATCAAAACATTTGTATCAATCACATAATTTTTTATCATCAAAAATCCTCCTTTTAAGATGGGAATCGCGCCCTAAAGCGCGATCCGTTTTTATTTTGTTTCAATCCATCTTGGAGTGAATGGATACGATTCTATAGGACTTATGTGTTGAATGTACTCTTTAACCACATCTGCCAAAACATAATTCGTATTGTACTGTTCACCGTTTTTCAACATGGAGTAATGATCTCCGCCACTTGCGATGTAAGCATTGGTGGCTATAGTGTACGTTTTATTTGGTTCAATCTTCTTTCCTCCTATCAAAATATCTTTTACTCCTTTAGGGGTAACTTTGTAAGTTAAACCCCATGGAACAAGCCTAGCCCCGGTATCGTTCGGATGGGAAACGGCACCCCACTCAATGGCTTTGAGCAATTCTGATCCCTTTATCTTCTCAACAACAACGGTGTCTCCAAACGGGAGAACTTCGAGAATATTCCTGTACGTAATCGTTCCAGGTGCTATTGAAGCTCTAATTCCACCACCATTCAACAACACGGCTTGAATTCCCATATCTTTGAATTTCCATGCAATTGCGTCTGTGATTAAATGACCTATTAAGGTATCTTTTGTTCTTGTTTGTTCCTTGTTATTTGGAAAATTAACCTTTGAGAACCCAACGGGTTCATTCAATTTTGCCTCTCCTATCTGCTTGTACCCAGCCAAAAGCGCTTCGATCTCCTTGTTGGGTTTTATCTCTTTTCCAACGTACGTGTAATAAACTTTGCCATTTTTACCCTTATGATAAACCTTCAAATTTATGGGTATGAGTTTGTAGGTGTAGCTGATAACTTTTCCATTTTCCACAGTAAGATCAAGTCTTGCAACGTATTTCGAGTACGATCCAGCTTGAACTATCAGTGTCCCATCGATATTCAAGGGACTTTCCACAACTGTATGGCTGTGGCCATCAAGAATGGCAGCTATCCCTTTGACGCTTTCGGCGAGTGTAATGCTACCGCCATAAGGATCGTCCGGTTTGTTGTAAGCCAACAATTTTTTTATCATTGAAGCAGTTCCGTAAATTTTCGATCCTGCGGTGAGTCCCGGACCAAAAATTCCAAGATGTGTCAGAGCCAGAACTATTCCATTCTTTCCAATGATGGTATGGAGCACGGGGACGTATTTCTTTGCCACACTAACCGGCGATAAGAAATCGTAACCTCCAACGTTTTTCGGATTTCCTATGTATTCTGTGGTTTTCGTCGTTAAGCCCAGTATGGCAACATTGAGATCTGGAAATCGTTTTATTATGTAAGGTTCGCCAACCGTCTCATTCGTACCTTTGTAAACTATATTGGCAGAAAGAAATGGAAAGTTTGCCCACGTCATTTGTCTCATCAAGATTGACCACGGATGATCAAATTCATGGTTCCCAATTGCCATCGCATCAAGATGCATGGCGTTCAAAGCAAGAATGTCAGGCCGTGCGTAAAGCAAGTCTGATTCTGGAACACCGGTGTTCACATCTCCAGCGTGCAAAAACAAAAAATCCCATCCGTTTTTAGCAGCCTCTTTCCTCGCTTGTTCCACAACTGTTGCTATTGCGGCAAAACCACCAATATTGGGATCATGCCATTCGTTGTAAGCCCATGCATGGCCATGGGTGTCGTTTATCTCGAGTATCACGAGATGCGCCGCCATGACCATGATTGAAAAAACTATCAAAACCATGATAAACATCAAAAAAGCTTTTTTTAACATGTACCTTCCCTCCCTCCAACTTTTTTGGAACATCTTTTATTTTAACATTGATTTCGCATTTTGGCCAAATTTTGAAGTTCATGTTAAAATGGGAAAAACTTCAAAATACACTTGGAATGTCAAACACAAAACCACAAATGATGGTATAATATTTCATGAGGTGATGGAATGCTTGATTTATCAACAAAAAGTATGTATGCCACCCGTGCAATTTACGAATTGGCACATGCGTGGAACAAAGGAATCGAAAAACTAACACTTAAGGAGATAGTTAAAAAACAAGATGTTCCAAGCGATTATATGGAAAAATTGCTGTTTAAACTGAAAAAATTGGGTATAGTTAAGACCATCCGAGGAAAAAACGGAGGATATTCTCTTGCAAAGTCTCCAAAAGATATAAGGGTTTCAGATATCATTCTTGGATTAGAAAATCCCATTAAAAGATTGAACTGCATGAATTTGAAAAAGAATTCCAAAGACAGATGTGCTGAATTTGAACATTGCATGATCAAATACGTGTGGAATGATGCTTACAGCGCGATGATAGAGGCATTTTCTAAATACACCTTTCAAGATCTCGTGGAGATGGAAGGAAACATGGTTCAAAACAGCAAGGTATGAAAAGTCTATTCGTCGATAAAAGTAAAGACTTTTTTGAAATTCTGTCACTTGAAAAGAGAAACTGGCCTTCTTTTTATTTTGAATACATTAAAAATGCTCCAATGGCTTTTAAGACTTATCATTCCTTACTTGGTGTCGATCGTGATAAAATAGTATCGTTGTTAACCTCTATGGAGCGCAGGTATTTGGACAAGTGCTATCGATCCATATCCAATCTCAAACCGTACGAATACGAAGCTGCCCGTTTTCTTATCAACTTTTCTGAAAAGAACTCACTGGATCTTTCGAAAGTCCGCGTGTACATTGTAGGGGGGCTTGATCTCGGAGAGATATTTAAATTGGATGAATACAGAATTTTCACAGATGTTCTCTCTTTGTATAAAGTGGGATTTTCTAATTTGCCGTTTTTGATCGTTAAAGCGTTTGCTCATTCCAATCGTGATGATGTAGAACGTAAATTGAGTGTTGCCGAAAAAGGAGGCTTTAAGAAGATGTCAGACGAAAAACAAAAATATGTATGCACTTTATGTGGATACGTGTACGATCCAGAGAAGGGAGATCCGGATAACGGTGTAAAACCAGGAACTCCATTTTCTGAACTTCCGGATGATTGGGTATGCCCGGATTGTGGTGCCCCTAAAGATTCCTTTGAACCTGTTGATTGAAGAGAATTAAACAAAGACAAACCCAGTCAAAAGACTGGGTTTTGTTGTTTGGGGATAATATGAATAATTTTTACTTGTAAAAGATCACCAACATTTCCATGCCTTGCGAATAAACCGACATGGCAACGGTTCCATTCTTTCTGATCTTGGTGTACAAATTTTCAAAATCTTTTACAGAAGTTATTCTTTTGTTGTTCAACGTCATAATCACATCTCCAGGTTGAAGACCTGCCATGGCAGCTTGACTGTTGGGATTAACATCTGTGACGACTACGCCTGTAACGTTTGAAGGAATGGAGTATTTAGATCTGTTAAGTTCTGTTAGTGCGGCAACGGTAAAGCCATTTGCCGTGTAAGTGGATGTCGTTTTAAAGATAGATTTTGGTGAAAGTTTTACTCTAAATGTGAGATATTTACCATTCCGATAAACTTTTACATTTACCACGTTGTTTGGAGCGTATTCGTGAATTACGTTCACGAGTTTATCGGCGCTGGTAATTTTGACTCCGTTAAGTCCGACTATAACATCTTTTATCTTTATTCCAGCTTTCGCGGCTCCACTGTTGGGAACCACTCCTATGACCAATGCACCCTTTACGTTACCAATTCCCAGACTCTTGGAAAGAGAAGGAGTGAGATTACGAACTTCAACTCCGAGAAATCCTGAGCTTTCTCCCTTTATCAATCTCGCGATCAAAACTTTCGCGGTATTTATAGGTATGGCAAACCCAAGACCTTGTCCTTCTGAGGGTTTAATTATAGCGGTATTAATTCCTATCACTCTTCCATGAATGTCTACAAGTGGTCCTCCACTGTTACCGGGATTTATTGCGGCACTGGTTTGAATCATGTTGTAGTAATAGCCGTTTCCATTGGGCTTGGGCACTTCTCTGTTCAACGCACTCACAATTCCTTGGGTGACGGTATAATCGAGACCAAATGGATTTCCGATCGCGATGGCATATTCTCCCACATGGACATCGTTGGAATTTCCCAACACCGCCGCCGGGAAGGTTACTCCAGCAGGAGCCTCAATTTTGATAACTGCGAGATCGTTTGTCGGATCACCACCAACAACGATCCCTTTGTATTTTTTTCCATTCAACAGTGTTATCTCGGCTACCTTCGCTCCCGCAACCACGTGATAATTTGTCAAAACGTATCCCTTCGAATTGAAAATGATCCCAGAGCCCAAACTCTCAACTTGTTCTTGCTGCTGCGGAGACGGAATGTTGAATCCAAAAAACTTCTTGAAGAACGGACTCATTTGTCCAAATGGATTGGAATTAGAAACGATTGTTGTGTGAACCACAACTCTTACAACAGATGGTGATACAGCTTTTGCCACGGCTATCACCGGACTTTGAATGTTGGGATTAAGATAACCATAGGCACCAGAAGAAATAGGAGTTATCGCAGTAGTTGAAGAGTTGCCAGCAAACGCGAAAAGCCCAGCTGCCAATACAAGAATAGTTGTTAACGCAAGAACTTTGAAATTTTTCATTTAAGACACACCTCCTAATAATGTGTTTTTTAGATGCTCCAAATTCTTGGACAGGCTTTACCACATTTATGTTCAAAGGAAGATTGTCTCCGCCTTATTTTGGAACAATTGAAAGTGCGGAATTAGGCGCACACACAATGACATTTTTACGTGTAAATATGGTAAAATTGATCAGACCTGAACTCAGAGTTGGGAAGAATACCCGCTCTTAGTTCATAAAGTATGGAGGTGTCATGATGGAAAAAGAAGACAAGAGAAAAATCGTGGAAGCTTACAGGATTCACGAAGGAGACACGGGATCTGTGGAAGTTCAAGTGGCTATTTTAACGGCAAGAATAGCACACTTAACAGAACATTTAAAAGCTCATCCAAAAGATTTTCATTCGAGGCGTGGGCTTTTGAAAATGGTAGGTAAACGTCGAAGACTTCTCAGATATCTCAGAGACCGCAAACCGACCGTTTACAAAGAACTCATATCGAAACTAAACCTGAGACGGTAAAGCTTTGTAGGGAAAAGCGGGAACCTGCCCGCTTTTTTAGTAACGTTTAAAACGAGTTTCTACAAGTTGTAAACTTTTTAGAGGTGATCAAATGTATAAAGTTTGGAAAAAAGAGTTTAAAGGTAACGAGCTTATTGTGGAAAATGGAAAGATGGCAAAACAAGCCGACGGTGCATTCGTGATCGGTTACGGTGATTCAAAAATGCTTGTAACAGCCGTTATGGATAAAAAGCCAAAAGAGGGGCTTGATTTTTTTCCGTTAACCGTTGAATACCAAGAAAAATTTTACGCTGCTGGTAAAATACCTGGCGGTTTTATAAAACGTGAAGGCAGGCCCAGTGAAAACGCGATTCTTTCGGCAAGGATGATAGATAGACCCATAAGACCCATCTTTCCAAAAGATTTTAAAGCACCGGTTCAGATCGTTGCAACCGTGCTTTCGGTGGATCCGGATAATCCACCAGATACGTTGGGAATAATAGGAGCTTCTTTGGCACTCAACGCATCTTCGATACCTTTTGATGGAAAAGTTGCCGGTTTGAGAATTGCCCTTTTGAATGGAAAATACGTTTTCTTCCCTTCAGATGAAGTTGCCAAAAATGCAGATATCGATCTCGTTGTTGCCGGAACAAGAGACGCGATAACGATGGTAGAGGGAGAGGCAAACGAGGTGAGCGAAGATGTTATGGTGCAAACTCTTATGGAAGCTCACGAAGCCATAAAAGAATTACTCGATTTCGAAGAGGAGATTCTTTCCGAGTTTCATCCGGAGAAAGTTGTGTACGAAACTCCGAATGTGGATAAAACTTTGCTGGAAAAGTTGAGATCCATGATCTCCAAAGATGAATTGGAGAAACGATTACTCACCAAGGGAAAACTTGCAAGAGACAAAAGAATAACGGAATACAAAGAACAAATAATAGAAGCTCTGATCGAGAAAAGCAATTTGGAAGAGGAAGAAGTTGCAAAAACGAAAGCCATACTTTTTGATGAATTTGAAGAAATATTAAAACACACGATGCGTAGGATGATAGTTGAAAAAAATTTACGAGTCGATGGACGTGGTCCGGATGAGATACGCCCCATATCTTGCGAATTGGATTTGCTCCCAAGAGCGCACGGGAGCGCGTTGTTTACGAGAGGTGAAACTCAAAGTCTTGGCGTTACCACATTGGGAGCTCAAATGGATGTACAAATAATAGACACTGTTCTTGAAGAAGGCGAAAAAAGGTTCATGCTCCACTACAATTTCCCGCCTTACAGCGTGGGAGAAACGGGAAGATTTGGCAGCCCGGGAAGGCGTGAAATAGGGCATGGTCATCTCGCCGAAAGATCTTTCAAGCGAGTAATTCCTTCAGAAGAAGAGTTTCCATATACCATGCGAGTGGTATCCGAAATACTCGAATCCAACGGCTCTTCTTCGATGGCAACAGTTTGCTCTGGCTCGCTTTCACTCATGGCGGCAGGGGTTCCAACCAAGAAACATGTGGCCGGTATCGCTATGGGTCTCATATTTGAACCGGATGGCTGGATTGTTCTAACGGACATACTTGGAATGGAAGATCATTTGGGAGATATGGACTTCAAGGTTACAGGCACAAGAGAAGGAATCACGGCTTTTCAAATGGACGTTAAGGTCGGTAGCGTTTCGGAAGAGATAATGAAAGTCGCCCTCGAGAAGGCTCGAATCGCAAGAAATAAGATCCTTGACATAATGTATGATACTATACCAGCACCGAGGGAACACGTTTCTGAACACGCACCGATTATAAAACTCTTCAGAATACCCGTTGAAAAAATTGGAGAACTAATAGGCCCAGGAGGTCGCACTGTTAAAGCTTTGTCTGAAGAATTCGGTGTGGAACTTCAGATTGAAGAAGATGGTCGGGTAAAAATAGTTGGCAACAAAGTTGAGAATGTGGACGCGGCTTTGAGACAGATCGAAAATATGACCAAAGAGATCAAAAGTGGTGATCGTTTTGTTGCCACCGTCACAAGGGTTGAAGGATATGGATTCTTTGCAGAGCTTTTTCCCGGTAAAATTGGGCTTGTTCATATTTCGAAAATGGCAAGACACGTCAGAAATGTTAAAGATGTAATTCACGTTGGCGATAAAGTGAATGTAGAGGTGGTTGGAAGTGATCCCAGCGGAAAGATACAACTCAAACAAGTGGTTGAGGGCGAAGAAAAAAGGGATCGACGTTATCCGAGATCACATAGGAGGTTTGATGGCAAAAAACATGACAAATGAAATCATCGTTGAGAGACTTTCAAACGATGCTCTAATAGTTAGCAAAGATATGCCATTTTTGAGAACGATAACTTTTGGCATGGGTGTTAATGTTGGAGCAGCGAATGAAACTCCTGGGAATTCTGGAATTTCACATTTGATCGAACATTCCGTTTTTAAGGGAACAAAAAATTTCAGCGGCCGCGATTTAAAACGCGTAATAGAGTCCGTGGGTGGCGTTTTGAACGCGTTTACATCTCGTGAATACACGCTTTTTTACGCCAAGGTTCCCGATTTTGCATCTCGCCAAGCTTTTGATGTGTTGTATGAACTTGTGAGTGCTCCGACGTTTCCCGAAAAAGAGATCGAACTGGAAAAGGGAGTGGTTCTTGAAGAAATAGCGATGTATGAGGACGATCCGGCAGATCTCTCTGGTACGAATCTTTTAAAAGCACTTTGGGGAGAAGAAACACCCTACGGGCGACCAATAATTGGAAAAGCCGAAACAGTTAAAGACATAACCATTGGTGACATAAAAAAATATTTCAAAGAACATTACGTTTCTTCGAATATCGTCTTATCAATCGTGGGAAATTTGAAATCGTGTGATATGAGTTACATCAAGGAAAAAATGGGCGCTCTTCGAGATGGCAAATCAGAGGGAAAAATTGCGAAGCCTGTTGCTCGTCCACCAAGAAACGTTTTGATCGAGAAAAGAGACTTAAAACAAGTCAACGTTTCGATCGGAATAAAAACGGTTGAGAAATCGGATAAGCGGAGTTATCCGTTGGCAATAATAACCACCATACTCGGTGGAGGAATGAGTTCAGTGCTTTTCGAAAGATTGAGAGAAAAATACGGGCTGGTTTACTCAATATCATCTTCCAATCAATCAAACAGATTGGGTGGTTATTTTACGGTGGACTTTTCCACATCTCCCAACCGCGTTTTTGAGGCGATCAAAAAAATAAAGAAAGTTTTGAGCGACATGGTTGACACTTCATCTTTGAAAAAACACATGGATTACGGAAAGAAAAGGTTGAAGGGAAAATTACTCACATCCACTGAATCGACATTCTCAACCATGTTTATGATGATAGATGACCAATTTACGCTTAGAAGGGTAAGAGAAATTGATACAGTGATTCGCTCTATTGAAAGCGTGAAGTGCGATGATGTGGCAGAAACCTTTAAAGACTTTTTCCTTGGTAAGTGGACTCTTTCAGCGGTTGGACCTCCAGGAACAGTTCTCAATGAGTTAAAAGCGTATGAATTTGAGGTGAACGGCGATGGCCATTGAATGGAAACCACTGGAAGACATAAAAGATGGTGCGGTGCTTGCGGAAGATTTGTATGATGGTACATCGTTTAAAGTATTGCTGTCAAAAGGTACACGGATTACCAAAGAAATTTTGGATAACCTTAAAAAACGTGAGATATTATGGCTTCCGTTGGAAAGTGAGGAAGGTAAAAAAGAAGAACTTGAGAAGATCAGGAATTCCATAGATCTCGACCAAGAGCTGCTTAAAGTTGAAGAACCCATAGCTTTTGGGATACGCTTTTCAGTCCCAGATGAGATGTACAGGGGTTTTATTACTTCTTTTAAAGAGCTTTCAGAACAGCTTAAAATTGGAGAAAGGGTGGATAAAGAATCGGTTGAACGCACGTTGGGAGCAGTTGTAGATGATCTTCTCAGCCAAAAAGAATATGTGGTTAACTTTTTTAGAAAACATGTAAGCGGATACCTTTACAAGCACGGTATAAACACGGCTATTCTGTCTGTCATGGTGGGAAACACATTGGCCATGTCGAGGTATCATCTCATTCCGCTTGCAAAAGCCGCACTTTTTCATGACATAGGACTGATGTTTTTAAACGATCCAGAGTACGTGGACGTGGGAAAAGCTTCAAATAGAGAGAAAATACTACAACACACAACAATTGGATACAAGATTCTTTCATCTTATGAGATAATAAAACAACGAGAAACGCTGGACGCCGTACTCGAACATCATGAAAAGTACGACGGAACTGGTATTCCATTTGGGAAAAAAGGAGAGGACATAAATTTCTATGCGCGCATACTCCAGATAGCAGACGCTTACGATTCTCTCACTTCAACATCTTCCCAAGCTCTTAAACTAACCCCTTACCAGGCTTTAAAATGGATACTGGTTAGGGCTGGAAAGGACTATGATCCATACGTTTTGAACGCTTTCATAAAGATTCTTGGGATGTATCCTACAGGCACAAAGGTTAAACTCAGCGACGGAAAAATAGGAACAGTGATAAGAACCAGTGGCGCCGGCCTCCTCGTTCCAGTAATCATGATTGACGGAAAACTCATAGATCTATCAAAAGATAAAAGCGTGTGGATCGTTTCCGTTGTTTCATGAAAACAAGAGAACTAAAAGTCGTACACTTTTGCCCATGCGGCAAGGTTTGTCAATCTCCACAAGACTCTGTGGGTGAATTTTTCATTTAAATTCACATCTAAGGCTTTGAGAAATGTAGAATTGGAAATGTATTTCTTGCAAAAATCTTCAAGGCCCTTCTCGAACCATTCGCGTTGAGGCGTCGGAAATCCAAGCTTATCTTTGCGCCAGAGTATTTTTTCGTTTATCATCCCTTGAAAAGCTCGGCGGGACAAATACTTTGTCCACCCATTATGAATTTTGTAAACAGCCGGAACACTCATTGCATATTCAACGAGTCTATGATCCAAATAAGGAAATCGTGATTCTATCGAAAAGGACATGGCGTTTCTATCAGCAGTTTTAAGCAAATCAACAAGTTCCTCTCTCATGTCCGACCAGGCTCGTAAATTCAAATGGGAAAATTCTGTCTTTGCTTTTCCACCGTACGGGATAAAATCAATTTTGTGATTGAAAAGTCTGCCCGCTATTTTCTTAAAATACACACGCTGAGAGAATCCGTTGAACATTTTTGTTACAAGGGTTCTAAAAAATAGATAATTAGATGCATTCGCCTTTTTGAGGTTTTTGAATTCTCTAAAAAACGTGGTGTTGAATAGATTTTCTGTTAACATTATGGGAAGGTAAAGGGGATATCCTCCAGCTATTTCATCCCCACCCTGACCATCTAATGTAACTGTAACTCCATGGTTTCTCGGTAAACTCATAACACACCATTGGGCATAAGTGGACGTAGAGTCAAAAGGCTCATCATGTATATAAGCTATCTTTTCAATGTTAGCCATGAGATCCTGAAGATCTGGAACAACTTTGACAGATCTGATTCGCATGTCATCAACCACGATATTTATCCATTTTGACTCATCTGCTTTGTAGTTGCCGTAAACGGCAGAAAAAGTGTACTGAGATTCTCCTATGGATGGTATGCCTTGCCCTTTCATTAACTCGTTGATCATGTAGACATTGGAAGAGGAATCTATTCCTCCACTTAGCGCCGTCCCAACTTTTACATCACTTGTGAGACGTAATTTTACTGCCTCTGTAAAGAGTTCTTTGAATCTCTCTGAATACTCTTTCTGTTTTTTTTCATCATATGGTATGTTATCAGTATTGGGCGCCGCTTTCCAATATTCGTAAGTTGTAAGCTCCCCACTCTCGACATTAAATATTAAATTGTGGGCTGGAAGTAGCCTTTTTACACCCTCAAACATCCCATCTTCAAAGAAGTTTTGCATTCCCCATACTAAATACCGTTTGGCATCTGCAATGTTAACTCGCTTGGGAACGCGCGAAAATTTTAAAAGAGCTTTTTGTTCAGAAGCAAATGCAAAATATTTTCCGGAATGAAAGTAAACGAACGGCTTTATTCCCATCCTATCTCGCGATGCAAAGACAATTCGATGTATCGGATCCCAAATGGCAAAAGCCCACATACCGTTGAAATGTTCAACGCACTTTTCACCCCATTGAATGTACGCGCGAATCACAACTTCTGTGTCCCCAGCGGATGAAAAATTTTGTCCAAGAGACTCAAGCTCACGTCTTATTTTTTTGTAGTTGTATATCTCTCCGTTGAAAGTTAAAAGATACCCATCTCTTTCCATTGGCTGATGTGATTTCGCCGAGAGATCTATTATGCTTAAACGTCTATGCCCAAATACCGCTCGAAAATT
>WFSH01000263.1 GCA_015486145.1 Mesoaciditogaceae bacterium | reverse complement strand
GCATTCCCCATTGTAACTGTTTCCACACTTGTTATCTGTTTTAGGACTCGTGGTTCGTTTACGACCACATATCTGACAGGCTGGTCATTTTCCCATGATGGAGCAATTCTCGCCGCATCAAGAATTGTTAAGATCTTGTCAATAGGCACTCCTGTTGGTTTGTACCTCCTGACGCTGTTTCTTAACTTAATATCATCCGGTATTTCCTCGTACATGCTTGTCACTCCTCTCTGCTACTGTATATAATTCTACTGGCATTAAATATGGCTATTAAAGCAACGCCAACATCTGCAAATACCGCCTCCCACATCGTAGCCATACCTGCCACACCTAATGCCAGAAAAACACTTTTGATCGTAAGTGCAAATATTATGTTCTCCCACACAATTTTTTGCGTTTTTCTGCCTATACGTATTCCTTCAGCAACTTTGGACGGCTTATCTGACATTATAACAACGTCTGCCGTCTCAACAGCGGCATCCGAGCCAAGTCCTCCCATGGCAATTCCAACATCTGCCCTTGCTATTACCGGTGCATCGTTTATTCCATCACCAACGAACGCAACCTTATTCTTACTCTCATCCATTATCTTTTCCAATATTTTCAATTTTTCATCGGGTAGTAGCTCAGCGTGATAAGAGTTTATTTCCAATTCTTTTGCGACAGATTCTGCGACTCGTTTACTATCGCCAGTGAGCATAACGGTTTTTTCAACACCTAACTTTCTTAACTCTACGATCGTTCCCTTCGCATCTTCTTTTGTAACGTCCGAAATGGTTATATATCCTGCATAGACGTTATTCAAAGCAACATGCACGACAGTACCCGGTACATCACAAGTATCGTGAGCAATATTTTCTCTATGTAAGAGACGATCATTACCAGCTATGACAACATCACCGCTTATTTTTGCCTTTACACCGTAACCGGAAATTTCTTCATAATTTTCCACTTTTGAAGGATCTATTTTTTTGTTGTAAGCTTCTGTTATGGATCTTGCTATTGGATGATTGGAATGAGACTCAACAAGCGATGCAATTTCGAGTAAAGCGTTTTCCTTTAGTCCATTTGCAGGCACAACTTCTTTTACCTTGAATACGCCTTTTGTGAGTGTTCCGGTTTTGTCAAAAACCACCGTTTTCAATTTCGAAAGACTATCAAGAAAGTTAGATCCTTTTATTAAAATACCCTTTTTTGATGAAGCTCCCACACCACCAAAGTAACTTAACGGAATACTTATCACCAAAGCGCACGGACAGGATATGACAAGAAGGATCAGTGCACGATAAATCCACTCAGAAAAAGTTGCACCCGGTATGATCATCGGTGGAAGTGTTGCAATTGCCAAAGCACCAAACACAACCAATGGGGTGTAGTATTTTGCAAATTGTGTTATGAATTTCTCTGTTTTGGTCTTTCTGCTCAACGCGTTTTCGGTGAGATCCATTATTTTTGAGATGGAAGAATCTTTAAAAAGAGATGTGACCCTTATTTTCAGCATTTGAGATTGATTCACCATGCCGGCAAGCACTTTCTCACCCTTATTGACGCTCCTTGGTACCGATTCACCAGTTAACGGAGAAGTATCTAATTGAGAATTTCCAGACATAATCAAGCCGTCAACGGGTATCTTTTCTCCGGGATTTACAAGAACGGTATCGCCGATCTTGACTTCTTCAGGAGCCACCCTTTTAATCGTTTTATTCACGAGCACATTTGCGTAATTTGGTTTAGACCTCAAAAGGGCTCTTATCGACCTTCGAGAGTTTCCAACGGCTAAATCTTGAAAGAACTCACCTACTTCAAAGAAGAGCATCACACCGACGGCTTCAGGAAGTTCATGTATGAAAATGGCTCCAATAGTTGCAACCATCAGCAAGAAATTTTCATCAAAAAACCTTCCATGTCCCATGTTTTTAACGGCATTTGAAAGAACCTTTCTGCCGGAAAGGAAGTAAGCTGTTAGGAAAACAGAGTATTCAGCGATCGAAAATGGGGTATCGTGAAGTGGGTTTTTGAATACCATTCCAATGACAAAAAGTATGGCAGACAAAATTATAAGTGATATTTCAGTTTTGTCAAGTTTACTTTTATTTTCGTTGTGAGAAAGTCTTTCATCACTTAAGGGTTTCACGTTGACTTCTGGTTCTATTTTTTTGATCTCGTTGATCGCCTTTTCCACATCAGATGCATCGATTCTGAGGATGCCGGTCGCAAAATTTACGGAAACATCGTTCACTCCCTTTAATTTTTTTAAGCCCTCTTCGATCTTAAAAGCACAATTTGCACAATCCAAGTTTTCCAGTCTATACTTCTTCACGACTTTCACCGTTATTTACCTCTTCCACAT
>WFSH01000262.1 GCA_015486145.1 Mesoaciditogaceae bacterium | reverse complement strand
GATGAGGCCTAACCAGCCAGTGCCCATCATCTGCAGGACTGTTCCTGCAACGTAATAGGATATTCCGTACTGCCCAGCGGTGTACAATCTACGTCTGATTGAATAATTTTTTCTGTAAGAAAACACCGTACACATGTAAGCCACTAAAGACGTGGAAACGGGACCAAAAATCACCAACATTGGAAAGAGTGCGAAAAAGTGTGGTACTATGACGGCTTTCCAAATCTCGGCCCTTCCAAAGGAATAAACTAAGTAAGCGAAGACAGTCAAGGTAAAAAACATCATGTAGTTTTTGATAGGCAAAAATTCACCCATTCCAAAAATGAGAAGAAGGATGTAAAGGATATTCAATATCAAAAGAGAAATGATGAAAATAACTACAGATGTCCTTTTCTTCAGCGCTTTAGCTTCTTCCATCTTAAAATGCCACTCCCCCTTTTTAGGGTATTTGACAAGATTTTGACCATGGTAAAAATCATGATTAAGAGTTTAGAAAAGAAATGTTACTAAAAAACAGTATACACTAACCCATGGGAATATTTCAACAAAAATATTAACAGAACTCACCTATCCAACACAAAGTGTTTAGAAATTGAGAATCTCTTTGAGATTGTGTGGGTAAAGCATGACAAATCTCTATTCTGTCTGTTCTTGTAGATTTGAACAAAGTCATTCAAAAACGCCTTGTCATCAAGCAAAAAACAAGCACACTCGAAGTACTGTCAGAACATATGAGAGAATATAGTTCTGACGGGACTTCGAAAAAATTACATTGGCCGCCTGTAAAGCGGCATTCAAGATGTCAAAGAGCCTCTTTATTCAAAATGTTACCACCCTATCGTGCAGAGAACCACACTTAAAAGTTGTGATATAATGTAATACGAGGTGATACTATGAAGCTTATGTCTCTCAGACTATCTGAAAAACTTGAGAAAAAACTCGAAAAGTACGCACACAAACTCGATCGTTCGAAGAGTTATCTCGTGAGAAAGGCCATAGAGACGTACCTGGAAAATCTTTCGAAAGTTCCGGAAGATATTTTAAAACTTGCCGTAAGTCCGGTTGAAAAAAGAACCTCAACAACAAGAAGAACCAAAAAATTCGTTTCTCAAAATGACATCCAAAATGGAATAAATGCTTGAACATACTCGGCGTAACTGTTAAGGCTGGAAAAGGGGGTCACCTTCAATGACTAAGGCGCGGCAAAATGCCGAAAGTGCCATTTTGGCAGCTGTAACTGCTCTTATCTATACCTTCCAGCTGATCTATGGCATAGGGACAGCTATAAGTTATTTGTCCGTTATTCCGCTTGTTTACGCCATGAATCGCTCTCGTTCTGAATGGTTGAGGATCGTTATCGTATCATCGGTGGTGATTTTTGCGTTCAACGATCTGGGTGGTTCGTTGTTCTTCATTCTTTTTATCGTTCCAATGTCAGTCTCGGTAGCGCTGAGATTGAACGGTTTGCCAGTTTTCTTGTCTGAAGGTCCACTTTTTTTGTCCTTGATTTTAACACTCTACAAATTTGGATGGATTGTGGGATTTAAAATACCGCCCATCTTCAACAATTGGTGGGTGATCTTGGCTTTTTTATTCTGTGCCTTCGTCATCTCTGCGTTTTCAAAAATCACATACTTGGCTTTGAGAGTCTTCGATTTTCGTCCGCGTTTTAACGGTGTTCGTTTCGAGTTTTTTGTGATGATTATGTTAATGGATCTTTTGGCAATTCTCGTTGTTTATGGTCTTTCTGAACAGCTTTTCATAAGTTTGAGCGTCGTGTTTCCTTTGGTCATGATGGAACAGTTGAAGCGCTCGATCGCGGAAATGGAAAAAATGGTCGTTTACACGTTCCAACTACTCCACAATAAGTTATCACGTTGATGAACGACGCTCATCTTAATTTTTCTCCGCATGTTTAAGGCCGTGCCCCGTGATAGTAGAAACTATGAGTTCATTCGTTTTCATTTTGTCAACGTACTTTTGTACACCTGCCATGGTGGCAGCCGCGGTTGGCTCCATGTAATACCCTTTTTTAGAGTACACGTGCAATGCTCGCAATATTTCTTCTTCTTCAACCGTTATAAATGTTCCCCCACTTTTTCTAACGATATCGACTATTTGTTTAGCTCTTACAGGTTTTGTTATGGCTATGCCTTCGGCAACGGTTTGTGTGGTTTTGGTATTTGGCAATCTTTCTGAATAGTGGAAGAACATTTTGGCAATGGGGGAACAATTTGACGCTTGAACGGCAACAAATTTTGGGATTTTTTTAACGATTCTCGCTTTGAGCAAATCGTTAAATCCAACGTACGCACCTATCAGCAGAGTGCCATTTCCGACTGGCAAGATCACCGTATCTGGAGTCTTCCACCCCAACTGCTCAGAAATCTCGTAGGCAAATGTTTTTGTTCCGTGGAAAAAATACGGATTGTAGCAGTGACTTGCGTAATATTTTTCTTTTGTTTCTGGTATCACAGCCTCCGCCACATTTTCTCTTGAACCATGTATTTTACGAATTTTTGCCCCGTAAGCAGCTATTTGAGAGACTTTTGCCGGGGAAGTTTCATCAGATACGAATATTTCGCATTTCACTTCGGCTTTTGCAGAATACATGGCAATGGCCGCTCCGGCATTTCCGGATGAATCTTCAACTATTTCACTTACACCCATTTCTTTTACGTGACTCAAGAGTACCGATGCACCTCTGTCTTTGTAAGAACCACTTTGAAACAGATGATCTTGCTTCACCAAAACGGTTATTTTGTTTATCACAATTGGAAGAAGAGGTGTAAATCCCTCGTCGAAAGAGACAATGTTTTCATCACTTTCTATGGGAATGGCCTCTCTGTATCTCCACATGGTTGGTTTTCTCTTTTTTATCTTTTCCATGGGAAACTTTGCGTCGAATCTGAGTTCCAAAAGTCCTCCACAGGTATCACATTTGTATCCTTTATAGTTCGTGGGATATTTTTTACCACACGAAGCACATATCAGGTTGGTCATTTTCTCTCCTTCAACAAATCGCTTTTAAATTACGACGTCGTCTAAACTCTCGTGATCTTTCAATTCAATTCCTTCAATCGAAAGTAACTCTTTGTAATCATAAACGAGTTTTTCACTGAGCACGATTGCCTCGTCCAAATCATTACAATTCCACAATTTAGGAGCGATCTCTTTATATCTCTTGGGCAATTTTGAGAATTCAAGAGTATCGACTATTCCACTGTGGTAGTCATGCGTGATCCAACGCCGATTCAAAAGACAAAGTGCCTTGTTCATTTCCAAAATCATTTCTATGATCGAAACATTTAGAATGCTCGCATCACTTCGTGCTTTGCACGATAAAATCCTACCGTACGATTCAAATACGAGAG
>WFSH01000261.1 GCA_015486145.1 Mesoaciditogaceae bacterium | reverse complement strand
GTTTGGAGATCCTGAATAGTTCCTAAGGAACTTTCAGGATGACGTTGTGGTCAAAGACTCCAAATAAAAGAGCAAATCAGTTTTGACAAGACTTCAAAAAGATTACATTCACCGCTTGTAAAGCGGTACTAAAATGTCAAAGAATGTTGTTATTCAAAAATACTACCCACACGATCGTGAAGAGATCCGAATTTTTTGAATTGATTTATCAAAGGTTGTTGCTTTTACAACACGCTATTTCGCAAGGGAATCATATTGAGAAACATAGGATGTGTGAAAAATGGAAGAACCCAAAATAATGCCTCAAAGCAAAGAGGCGGAGGAAGCCGTAATAGGAGCTATTTTTCTTGACCCCGAAGCTGCTGAGATGGTTTTTGAGATCCTTTCTCATGAGGATTTCTACTTCACTCCCACAAAACTGATCTTTCAGGCGATGGAAGAACTTTTCGAGAATTCTAAACCGATAGATGTTCTATCCGTGACAGAGGCTTTAAGGGATAAAAAGGAGTTGGATCTCGCAGGTGGTGAAATCGGGGTTATGCACCTTGCCGACGCTGTTCCGATAGTTTCTAATGTGGAATATTATGCGAAGATCGTGAAAGAGAAATCCGTACTCCGTCAACTCATAAAAACGGCGGGGAAGATTGCCACACTTTCATACGAGCATGGTGACGTTGACAGCATACTTGACAACGCAGAAAGCATGATATTTAAAATAGCAGAAGAGCGAACAACGCGTACCTATATGTCGATAAAAGATGTGATAGATTCTTCTTTTGTACGCATTGAAAAACTGAAAATGGAGCGTGAATCTCCGGAAGGGGGTATATACGTTTCAGGAATTCCCACAGGGTTTAGAGATTTTGACAGCATGACGGCAGGATTCCACAAGTCTGATCTTGTCATAATTGCGGCTAGACCATCGCTTGGAAAAACTTCACTTGCTCTTACTTTGGCAAGAAATATTTCTCTTAGATATGAATATAACGTCACCCTTTTCAGTTTAGAAATGTCGGCAGAGCAGTTGGCTCACAGAATGTTGTGTGCTGAGGGGTACGTTGACCTCAAGAATGTACGTTCTGGTTTTATAACTCCTGACGATTGGAGACGATTGACCGATGCCGCCAATCGCTTGAGGAGTGCTCGAATGGTCATAGACGACGATCCTTCTTTGGATATAATGAAATTGAGAACAAAGGCTCGCAAGATAAAGAAAGAATATGGTATGGACGTGATGTTCATAGACTATTTACAATTGATGCACAGTAGAGGCCGACATGAAAACAGACAGCAGGAAATTTCAGAGATATCCCGTTCTTTGAAATTACTTGCCAGAGAATTGGATGTGTGTGTGGTGGCACTTTCACAACTTTCAAGGGCCGTTGAACAGCGAGATGAAAAAAGGCCGCGGCTGAGCGATCTGAGAGAATCAGGTGCTATTGAGCAAGATGCGGATGTGGTAGTTTTTATACATCGTGGAGATTACTACAAGTCTAAAAAACAAAAGGAGGAAATTCCGGCTGATATTGATAGCCCAAAAGACGCCGAAATAATAATAGGAAAACAGAGAAACGGTCCTATAGGTAGTGTGGTAGTCAGTTTCTTTCCAAAATTTGCGAGTTTTTATGAAAAAGATATGGCTCATGAATGACGGAGGTGAACAAGTGGCACTCGTAACTTTTGAAGGTATTGATGGATGTGGAAAATCCACACAAATTGAGATGCTTAAAACTTATTTAAAGAAAAAAAACGTGGAATTTTCGGTTTTTAGGGAACCTGGTGGTACAAGCATTGGAGAACAGATAAGGCAGATTCTTTTAAACAGGGACAATACAGATATGAGTGCTAAAACGGAGTTTTTGTTGTACGCCGCATCTCGTGCTCAGTTGGTTGAAAAAGAGGTTAAGCCCCGGCTCGAGAGAGGGGAATTTGTTATTCTTGACAGGTATATAGATTCATCTGTGGCTTATCAAGGTTTTGGAAGAAAACTGGGTAAAAGAATGGTTGTTCTGATCAACGAATTTGCCACAGAGGTACTCTATCCAGATCTTACTTTTTATTTAGAGATAGATGAAGAAACCTTCAAAAAAAGAGTGCGTTCGAGTGGAGATAGAATGGAATCAGAAGGTTGGGATTTTATGGAACGGGTGATCAAAGGATATGAATTTTTGTCAAAGTCCAGGAGGTTTGTGAAAATAGATTCGAGGCTTAGTCAAGATCGAATTTTTAATTATATAATTAGAGAGATTGAAAGTCATTTCTCGTTTTGATTTCGATCTTTTGACGTAAAAGTGGTATAATTTTCCAACCCCAACGCGAGGAGGTGTCATGCTGGCGAGGGCCGGCAAATTTCATGGCAAAAATAGGGGGAATAACGGTTGTAGATGTAGGTTCGTACAACATTAAAGCTGCTTTTGGAGTAAGGGTAAGCGACGGCTTTAAAATTTTGAGTTACTCTACCGTGAAATCCAATGGTTTTTCGTCTGGAAAAATAGTTGATGCTGTTGGATTGAAAGCGAGTATAGGAGAGGCTTTAGGAGAGCTTCAGTCTCAGATGACTAAAAAGATGCCATTTGGCGATCTCATGGTAACAAGCTCTTCAGATGTTTTTGGTATGAAGAGAATAAAAATAGAGAAAACACTTTCCAAGGACAAGCCGGAGCCCATAAAAGAATCACATGTACGCGATATGCGTTTTGAAGCGGGGAAAAAAGAAAATGTGATCGATGTTATCCCTGTGAGTTACACGCTTGATGATGGTCGGACTGTGATTAACCCCGTTTCCATGATGAGTACCAAGATCGTTGCGGATGTAATACTTGTTGAAATCGATGAGGCCGTCCAGGATGAATTTTTAAATCTTTTTGAGGGTTACGATTTTACCTCCATGTCCATTGCACATCCAGGTATATTTGCAGCTGAAGGTGTGTTGAACGAAAGCGAAAAGGATCGTGGCATTGTGTGTTTGGAAATGGGATACAACACGACCAAGATCATCTCGTATGCGAAGGGAGTGCCTGTGGATTTCCATATTGTTCCACTTGGCGTTTACAATATTGTAAAAGATATTGCCACGGTTTTTAAGGTTTCTTATTCAGAAGCTGAGAGATTACTTTTTTATCATTCGAATTTGAACTATGAGAATGTGAAAGAAGAAGAAGTGGTGGAAACCACAGATTTTGATGATAAAACGAAAAAAAGTGTTAAAAAGCGTTCCGTTTCTTTGGCAGCGTATGCGAGGACACGGGAGATTTTGAGTATAGCAAGGAGAAGTTTTGTTCAGACTTTGAATGATCCGACTTTTAATCCCGTGGGTCTTGTGATAACCGGTGGAGGGGCTTCGATCTCAGGAATTGCCGATATAGGATCTTCGACATTTAACATAACAGCTCGAACCGGTACTTATGCATCTTCAAATAACGTCATTGTTAACGGCGCGGAGGATATAATGGCAGTTCCCGCGTACAGTTTGCTTTTTGGAGCATTTGTATATTTGTTTAGATATGGAATTAATGCCCGGAAGACGTTTAAAATGAGCAGCACAGCGAAAGTTTCTACTTCTTCGAATGATGAAACTGTTGATGAAAATAGTGAAAATGGCATTTGGAAAAAAGTGTGGGAGTTTTTGAAAAAATTGGTGTGATCTCTTGAAAAGGGAGGTATATAAATGCCTTTTGAGATCGAAAAAGAAGGTAAGCACGAAAGAAAAGTCAAACGCATACCGACGATAAAGGTCATGGGTGTAGGTGGAGCCGGGAATAATGCGATTGCGAGAATGATAGAGGTGGGGATAGGAGATGTTATTTTTGTCTCTGCCAATACGGACCTTCAGGTCCTCGAAGCGAGTCAAGCGGACGTTACCATTCAATTGGGCGCAGAGACGACTCGTGGTCTTGGTGCCGGTGGATATCCAGAGATAGGAGAGAGGGCGGCAGAAGAAAGTGTTGAGGAAATTGAAAAGGTGTTGGAGGATACCGATCTGCTTTTTCTCACTGCCGGTTTGGGTGGTGGAACCGGTACAGGAGCCACTCCAATTATTGCACGGATCGCCCGAGAGTTTGGAATATTGACCGTTGCGATTGCAACTACACCTTTTTATTTTGAGGGGAACAGCAGATGGCGCATCGCTATGGAAGGGCTGAAAAAACTCAAGAGCAACGTGGATACGTTGATCCGTATATCCAACAACAAGTTGTTAGAGGAGCTTCCCGTTGATACTACCATACCTGAAGCTTTTCTTAAGGCAGATGAAACCTTGCATCAAGGAGTAAAAGGCATCTCTGAATTGATCACGAAGCGTGGGTACATAAACCTTGACTTTGCAGATGTCGAATCCATCATGAGAAATGCGGGCCCGGCAATGCTGGGGATAGGTATTGGAAAAGGTGAAAATCGTGCCGAAGATGCGGCAAGGATGGCTATGGAATCAAAGTTGCTTGAACAACCTGTTGATAATTCTTCCGCAATTATATTAAACGTCTCCGCTCCAAAAAACGTGACGATGAAGGAAATGCACACGGCAGCGTCTGTGATAAGACAAGGGTGTAGTGAAGAAGCCGATGTGAAATTTGGACTTATCATTGATGATTCTATACCTGAGGATGAAATAAGAGTAACGCTTATAGCAACTGGTTTTGAAGAACCAGATAAAGTGCTTTTCAACGATACTGATATACCAGCAATTTACAGATCAGGACTTGATGAGCTTTTGAAATAAACCTCGTGTCCGTTTTAAAAGCATTTGAGAGAAATTAGTTCAAAGAATTGTTCAGTCAATTTTGGATGAATGGAGGATTCTGTCTTGCCGGCTTTTAGAAGAATAGGTGAGATTTTGGTATCCAAAGGTTATATTACGCCAGAAATATTGTCTCGGGCACTTGAAATATCCAAAGCAAGTGGAAAGCCGCTGGGACGGGTTTTGGTTGAAAACCATCTCGTCACGTGGAATGACATTGCCGATGCTTTGGCCACGCAGTTTGGTCTTCCAAAATTGGAAGAACTTCCATCTGATATTCCGTTTGATGTGATAAATTCTATTCCAAGAAATTTGATCAGTACGTACAGGTTAATACCGTATAAAAAGACGGGAAACACTTTGTTTGTGGCAACTGATAACGCGATAAATTACACTCAGATAATGCGTGAGATCCGTTTTATCACATCGATGAAAGTCAAAGTTGCAATAGTGCCTACAGACGTGTTTGATTCGTTTTATCAGTCCATATTTGGTTCTCAAATAGAAACGGGATTGCCTGAGACTTTTGAGGATCTTCCCCAAGAAGAGGAGATAAACGAAGAAGAGGAAGAGGAAACCGAAGAAGCTCCAGCTGTAAGACTTGCAAAGGCGATAATAGAAGGAGGAATTGTTCAAGGTGCGAGTGATATTCACATAGAACCGACTCGAAATGTTGTTAACGTCAGATACAGAGTTGATGGAATACTCAGAAAAGTCACGACGTATCCCAAAAAAACACACTCATCGATTGTGTCAAGAATAAAGATCATGTCGGGGATGGACATATCCGAAAAACGTCTTCCTCAGGACGGAAAGTTTTTTATGAAATTTCAAGGGGAACAGTATGATTTCAGAGTTTCGACCATGCCCACGGTGTATCAGGAAAAAATAGTGATGAGAATTCTCAAAGTGTCAGCTTCGCAACAACATATCTCTGATTTGGGGTTCAGTGAATACAACACGAATAGATTTCTTGAACTTATTCATTATCCCTACGGAATAATACTTCTTACGGGGCCAACAGGTAGTGGTAAATCCACGACCCTTGTTGCGGCGATAAACGAAATAAAAGATGTGACCAAAAACATCATCACCGTGGAAGATCCTGTGGAATACAACATAGATGGTGTTAATCAGTGTCAAGTTAACGCCGAAATAGGTTTAACGTACGCGAGATTTTTGAGATCGATACTCAGGCAAGATCCAAATATCATAATGATAGGAGAAATCAGGGACCGTGAGACAGCCCAACTTGCCCTTGAAGCTTCAATGACTGGTCATCTCGTCTTCAGTACGCTACACACAAACGATGCGCCAAGTGCCATTTCAAGGCTTATAAATCTCGGACTCGATCCTCACATGATAGGGGTTTCATTGATCGGTGTGATTGGACAAAGACTCGTCCGGAAACTTTGTGATGAGTGTAAAAAAGAGGTTCCACTGAAAGAAGAGATCGCTGAGGTGGCAAAAAAACTTTATCCAGATGTGAAGCCCAAGATGTATGAAGCGGGACATTGTTCAGAATGTTCCAACGGTTATCGTGGTCGGACAGCTGTAAATGAAGTTATGATCGTTACCCCAGAAATCAGAGAGTTCATATACCGTGGAGCTTCCGATACAGAACTTCGCGAAGCAGCCAGACGTGGTGGAATGAGGACTATATTTGAAGATGGTGTGGACAAAATAATAAGGGGTATAACTTCTTACAACGAGATCACTCGTGTGGTGAGAAATGAGTGAATCAAAAAAAAAATATCAATACCATTCTCACTCGCCAGAAGAGTGGGAGGAGATAGACAAGGCAAAAAAGAGCAAGAAGCCATCAAAGGGCTTTAAACGCGGGAAATACATTTTATTTTTCAACATAATTTTGATCCTCATCATAGTTTTAGTTTATTTCGCAACTCAAAAACAACGCAACATAGTCAGTAAATCGTTGAAAACGGTGGGTAACTTCCAGTTGTACATATCGGCAAGAAAGAATGAATATCTTTCTGGTGAACCTCTTGATTTTAAAGTTTACATTACCAACTTGTCATCAACGCCAAAAGAGTTTTCCCTTTATTCTTTCAACGTTAGAATTGCCTCGAAGGCAAGCCCAGATCTGTACAGCTTTCATTTTGACAAAACCATTCATTCAAAAATAAGCGGCAAAGGCAGGGTTTTACTTTATGACTTAAAACATGAAGTAGAACTTTCTTATTTAAAAAGTGGAACGTATTACGCCAACGTTCTTATGAACTTAGACGGAAAAGCCGTGCATTTGTCAAAAAGTTTCACGTATCTTTCCAACGTTCAAGCTATTTTAAGTTCCGATCAGGATTTTTTTGTTGCCGGTCAAAAGGGACTTTTCAGGCTGTATGTCAAAAACAACACTCCGAAGCCCATCGATCTTGCGATCAAAACCATGCGTTTTTCTCTTGTGAGTGAAAAGCATCACATTATTTCCTCTGAAAAATTCGAAGTTCGTGAACAGATAAATGCCCTATCTGGCCAAAGTCAACGAGTTTACACGTACAAAATGAAACCCATTCAGAGACCGGGAGAATATTATCTCGTGTCCAAGAT
>WFSH01000260.1 GCA_015486145.1 Mesoaciditogaceae bacterium | reverse complement strand
GTGATACCAACACAACATTGGCAGGGGCGATAGCGGCAGCGAAACTCAAAATTCCCGTTGCCCATGTCGAGGCTGGATTAAGGCAAGAACCAAAAGACATGCCTGAGGAGTTGAATCGTGTACTTACAGATAGAATTTCTAAATACAAATTTTGTCCATCCAAAATAGCGGTTCAAAATTTAGAACGAGAAGGAATTACAGATGGTGTGTACATAACTGGAGATGTGATGTATGATATCTTTTTACGGTTTCAAAAAAACGTGAATGGGGAAGAAGTATTGAAAAAATATGCGCTTAAACCTAAAAACTACGTTCTTGCAACACTTCACAGGGATTTCAACACCGACAACGAAAAAAGGTTAAGCGCAATATTAAGGGCTTTTTCAAAAATATCCGAGAAAATGCCGATAATAGCGCCTCTTCATCCAAGAACGGTAAAGCGTATTCATGAGTTCGGGCTTGAAAATACGATAAGCAAAGATGTAAAAGTAATAGACCCGATCGGATACGATAAGATGGTGGCACTTACGACGCATGCACATACAGTTGTTACAGATAGTGGAGGATTGCAAAAGGAATGTTATTTTGCCCACGTTCCGGGCGTTGTCATGATGATAGATACTGGATGGATAGAACTTGTTGAATCAAAGTGGAATGTGTTAGCAGATGCCGATGAAGAGAAGATCGTAAATGGTGTTTTTAACCATCCAAAACCGCTGGAAGGAATGGATAACATCTACGGAGATGGAAGAGCCGCAGAAAAGATAGCGAAGATAATAAAAGGAGAAAAGATATGAACAAAATAGACGAGAGTGTTGAATTTGGAAAAAATGTCATTGTGGAAGATGATGTTGAAATATCTAAGAATGTAAAGATTGGGCACAATGTTGTTATTCATTCTGGTGTGAAAATCGGAGAAGGCAGTGTTATCTCAGACAACACGGTGCTTGGAAAGGTTCCGTTTAAGGCAAAAGCAAGTGAAACCACAAAAACTCGAGAACTCCCTTCACTCGTGATAGGAGAATATGTAACAATTGGTGCAAACTGCGTAATATACAAAGGAGCTGTTTTAAAAGATTACGTTTTTGTAGGAGATTTGGCATCCATTAGGGAAGATGTTCAAATTGGCGAATACACGATAATAGGTCGAGGAGTTACAGTTGAAAACAAAACGGTTATTGGAAAGCACGTTAAAATTGAATCTGAAGCTTACATAACGGCGATATCCACAATAGAAGATTATTGTTTTATAGCACCGGAAGTTGCTTTTTCAAATGATAACTATCTTGCAAGAACAAAAGAACGTTCCAAACATTTTAAGGGACCTACGCTGAAGAAAGGTGCAAGAATTGGCGTAAATGCAACCATTTTGCCAGGCATAACGATTGGTGAAGATGCGCTGGTTGCCGCTGGGGCGGTTGTTACGAAAGATGTTCCCCCAAAGGTAATAGTTGCAGGAGTTCCCGCAAAATATTTTAGAGATGTTCCAGAAGATCAGTTGTTGGAAAATCAAGATTTTTACGAGGATTGAACTTAACCCACTTAGCCCCCCAACTAATGTTGTGCGCAATTTTGTTCCCCTCTAAAGCCGTGAAAGAAGAATAAAAACGAACATCCGCATTTAAATATGCTCCTTTGGAGAGAAAGTGACGGTGAAATTTCATTTTTAAATCTGTCCTTATGAGGGGAAGTCGCCGTGAAACGGCGGAAGGGGTGAAGAACATGTTTCCTCAAAATAGAAATTTGAAAGTCCTTGCAAGGAATTTGCGTAAAGATATGACTCTATCCGAAACGTTGTTATGGCAGCATTTAAGAAAAGGTCAAATGTTAGGGTATAGATTTAGAAGACAAGAAATAATAGGAAATTACATCATGGATTTCTTTTGCCGAAAATTAAATTTAGCCATAGAAATAGATGGAAGCAGTCATGATGGAAAGTATGAGTTGGATATGAAAAGGCAAGAAGAAATTGAAAGCTTGGGGATAACTATTTTGAGATTCGGTGATAAAGATGTGAAAAAGAACATAGATGGGGTCTTAAAAGGAATAGAAGATTGGATACGATCAACCTATCCCGTCAACTAACGTTGTTCGCGGCTTCACCTTAGTCGGGAAAGCGAAAGAAACATTGCAACTATTCAATTTTGCTTCCCTCCCAAACTGTGGGAGGGGAATAAAAACGGTGATTCCACCGTCAAAAGAATAGGGATATCCAATGGTGAAAACTCAAAAGTGGTTTTTGGTGTTTCCGATTCTCAAATTATGCAAAACGAATTAAGAACTCACTTTATGCGTGAAGATTAAAAAATCAATTGGAAAGCCGTTGACATTAAAAGCTAAGAGAGAAAACGAACCCTCCTCGTCAACTACGTTGCCACTCCTCCCAGGCTTGGGAGGAGACTCACAAGAGAGCTACTTTCTAAATTGAAAAGTCTGCCCCCATTTATGGGGGAAGTGTCGACGGAGTCGACACATATTCAAACTTGCATAATTTGAGTATAAAAAACACCCTACAAGATGTGAAATAACAGAGTTTTTCTTCTTCTCTCCCTTTTTTTCGAAACACTTGCCAACACTTATGAACTCACCATCCGGAGACTTATAAAAACGAGGTTGGAAAACACACGGATGTGT
>WFSH01000259.1 GCA_015486145.1 Mesoaciditogaceae bacterium | reverse complement strand
CCCCTAAGCACGTAAAGCCCATTTGTTTTGTAATCAAAGAATTTTTCGTAAACCCTTTTAAAAGTAGCTGCTTCATATTTTCCAATGAGTTCCTTCTCTAAGACATCTATTGAAATTCCACCTTGCCACCATTTGTTATACATTCCAAGAACAGAAAAATCCATTTATCTCACTCCTTGGTGAGATTATACCACAATTCCATGGAATTAGAATCCATAAAAATCATATTTTTTGTGGAGTTGAATTTCATATGAACATCTTGAGTAAGCCAAAAACAACCTGGAGCTGACGGCAAGATCATCCTGCACTCAACGGTCATTCCGGCCTACGAGTGTAAAAAGTCAAGATGTTTTCCACTTCTCACCAGTTACAGATTACTCATCAATGATCACTGATTTATAGACCCGACCCCAATTTTTTCCTGTCCTTTTCTCATTTTTTAAATGGATCAGCCTCTCATCAAAGAGAGGCTGATCCGGAAGAGATGAACTATTTGTTGAAATAAGGCACCCACATGTAACTGTTTTCTACTTGCCAATCATAAACTGAATGATTGTCAAATTGGCTCTGCGTTATCATGGGCTGTCTCCAATATCCTTGATCTCCCCAACCAGTTCCCCAGGAATTTTTGAGGATCCAAACTGGTCCGTAGTCGACTCCGTTGTACTTCCAATCGCTATCCCAACCAATGAGCAATACAGCATGATTGACTTTATTAGAAACCTCTTTTGGCCCCACATAAGTCCATCCCTGTGATGGCTGTCCTTGTGGAACACCAAAGCCAGAATGAACCTCTATATCTACAGATAGAGCTCCATACTTTTCCAAAGCGCTTTTTATCGTGTTTATATAAGATGCGTAATTTCGAAATTGATCAAATGATGGAATAACCAAAGTCATCGCTGGTTTTATTAAGTGGTTTGTCCATACGTTATCCTGTGGATTCCATTTTATCCATGGTTGTGAAGAAGTTATGTAAGGAAAATCGCTTTCCAAAGGCACACCACGTCTTATAAGGTTGTAAAAAGAAAAGAACTGGTAGCCTCCTATATCTTTATTGCTTTCTTGCCAAGCAATACGGTTATTTGCCAACAGTTGCCAATCAGTATCATTGTATGCAACAAATTGCTCAGAAAGGTCTGGGGAGCTTGAATTGAATATAAAAGGATACTTAGATTCAATGCCAGTTGGACCAAGTTGAACGAGCAAAGCGCTTTCAAGAGATCCCACAGTTGAAAATGCCCAACATGTACCGTTTGAACTTTGATTTTTAACTGGGGTAATATCACCATAATCTCTCAGATCAAAGTTTGATGGAATAGTGGCAACAACTGGAGAGGTTAAAAGTCGCTGAGTATTGATTATGTCGGCATTTTTCCCTATTAAAGTTAGAGGCTTTTTATTATCAACTTTATCTGCTTTGGCGTTAAATTTTGGCACTTGACTGAACCACCAGTTTAAGAAAGATCGTGGAAGTGGTTTAAGACCTAATGGATGATGCGTTTGATTTATAATCACTTCTGTCTTTGACGTAAGCATACATCCCGCAAGCGCAATCATTAAAACCAAAATGGACAAAGTTAAAACGATTTTCCATCTATTTTTCATCGTTATCACCACCTCACATTCCAGTATGGAGCCGATTTTTCATGAACATTGGCCATCCTGAATCCATTGACGAACTTAATGATTGTATTTTGTAAAGATACCCATTGTCACACCCTACGTAGATATATCCATCGTTCATCATTGGGTTTGATTCAATGTTGTATCCCAGATTCACATGATCGATTATATCTCCATTAGAGGCATCTAAAGCGTAGAAAGTTGATCCAGAACCCACGTACACTATGCCGTTGTTTCCCAAAAGTGCAGAACTTGAAATTCCACCGATTGGTGAGGAAAGATTTTTACTCCATAGAATTGATCCATTTTGCGAATTTAACGCGTAGAAATTTCCATTTATCGTTCCCACGTATACCGTTCCGTTCGAAGATATCACAGGGCTTCCATAAATTTGAGAACCGTCTAACTCCTCAGCCCATCTCTTTGTTCCATTCGATGTAAAAGACCAAAGCTCTGTTCCGCCAATGTATATGTTTCCGTTAGAATCGATCGCAGCCGTCCCAAATATATTTTCATTTGTCTTGTAAAACCAATCAATTGTTCCATCGTTAATATTCACCGCAAAGAAAACTCCCGTGTTAGAACCTATGAAGAGATCTTTACCGTTACTTACAGGACTTGACCATATTCTTATATTGTTTCCTGGAAGTGTTACCAACAAGGAAGAATCCATGGTATTTTCATTCACAAAATACACTTTTCCCATTCGATCAACCACATACACTTTTCCATTTACAATTATTGGCGCCCCAATAAGAGGGCTTGCCGAAACAGAAACAGTGTTAGCAGCGGCAGAAGGTAAAGAAAAACAAATTAACTGTCCTTCATTATTTCCAACAAAAACTTCACCTTTAGTCTTATCAATTGCTGGTGCGCTGTAAACAGGCGCATCACTTTGGGTATAACTAAGCGTTTTACCATTCAAGTAATAAAGCGCTTGG